>JBGSXK010000040.1:0-14605 GCA_041751455.1 Anaerolineae bacterium | reverse complement strand
CATCTGCGTTCAGTCCTGCATCATAGACGGCCTCAAAAGCAAAGGGAATGTTGGCCGCTGTGCCTGCTGCCTGGGGATCATCACCCAGGACAACCTGCCCGCCAGCATGGCCGATGAGGCTGACAGCGCTGCCCTGGTCGCCAGGGATGTACCACGCCTCGCCAAAGGTGGAATAACTGCTCCACAGCACCAGCGGTCTTTCGTCTGCGGGGATGCCTGCTGTCAGTTCGACCAGCGCATTATACTGTTCCACGCGCTCAGCAAACAGCGCGTTGGCGGCAGCTTCCTCATTATAGAACAGCGCAAAAAACTTGAGCCATTCCGCCTGTCCGAGCATACTTTCCTCGACGTAATCCGATGCGACCACCACAGGCAGACCCGCCTCCTGGAGAATGGGGTGTGTGTCATAGTCCGGGCTGCCACTGCTGTAAGCCAGTACCAATCCTGGCTCGGCATCCAGCGTGATCTCGACATTAATCGCAGTGCCGGTGCCCACATCCAGCAGTGTTCCAGCTTCGATTAAATCCAGAATTTCCGGCGTGTTGGTGTAGAGAAAGCTGTAGCTATCGAGCCCGATCAGGTGATCCAGCAGGCCGAGATCAGTCAGGTGCGGGAGGTAGGTGGTGGACATGGCAATCACGTCCCCAGCAGGCACTTCGATCACCGTCGCGTCGTCGTAGCCTTCGGGGATGGGTGTGCCACACTGCACCAGCACATACTGCAAGGCATCGTCCGGTGTTGAACCCGGCCAGGGGGCAAGGACGTTGAGGACTTTATAGTGGTTGAAGTATTCCACGTCCCAGCCCGCTGCATACTCCGGGGTAGTCTGATCCGGGAAGTAATTGATCTCCGCATCGTAGGACTCGACACAGGTGTCTGTAAGGTTGGCTTCCTGCGCATAGGCGCTGAGGCCGGAGAACAATGAAAGCGAGACCAGAATCAGAAGCAGGATGTATAAACGGTATTTCATGATGTCCCCCTTTGGGCGATAGGTTGTGGGAAAGGGGAAGCCATAGGCCACGTCGCTGCAATAAAAAATCCCGCCGGGCAGCGGGATTGAATCGTCCATTCAGTTTCCACGCTCGTTCCCTTTCTCCACGAAGGTCTATGACGAGCTAAAGCGCAGGCGGGTATTCGGACTTTCCAGCGGACAGGCTGGATTACCGTTGCGGGACAGTGCCGGACTTACACCGGGCTTCCCCCATTATGCGCCACGCATCCGGGCGTTGGGCGCACCTCTACTTTAGAGTGTTCAATTGTTACCATGAGCGTAACACCGGGGTGGGGAAATGTCAAGCAGTCGAACGCGAAGCGGTACATCAGAATTGATCGATCATGCAGAACATGCTTTGAACCTGACCATACCCACAGGAAATGCGCAGGCGTGAATAATACAAGGTGAATCAAAACCATGAGCGATGCCGAATTTTGTTTTTGTTGGGTTAATTAATGAAAATATTTCTGTATGAGTGTTATAATTATGAGAAGTCCAGCACAAGGCAGGAGCAAAATACTTATGGCCGTGCGCTATGAATGGGATGATGAGCGTCACATCATCATGAATATCTATCTGGAATCACCCTGGACGTGGGCGGAGTATCATCAGATGATGGCCTCCGTCATGCCGACGATTCAGCATTTAAATCGTCCATGTGCGACAGTTGTGGATTGCAGCCGTCTGGGTCATTTGCCCAAAGATGGGAACTTCCTCACGATCCTCATGAATGTCGAAAAAGCCATGCCTGAAAATCTGTTTGTGTCTGCGGTGGTTGCGGCACCTTATGGGGTGAGTGTCTTTATGAATATGCTCATGAAAGTACGTCCACGTGCTAAAATGCGCGCCCTGTTTTGCCAGACGATGGCCGAGGCTCACGAAAAAATCTATGCTCTTTACTATGAACTCCACGCTGACGTTCAGGAAGGTCAATAATGTCGAAACAATATAACCTCGTCGCAGATCAATATGATCTTTCTTTTCAGCTCGTACCCTATCGTCTGCACGTTGAGGCTTATTCCTTATTTAATCTTGTAGGTGATGTGAGCAACCAGCATGTTTTAGACCTGGCTACAGGAACAGGGTTTTATGCTCGTGCACTGTGCCAACAGCAGGCTGCGCGCGTGGTAGGTGTCGATATTGCTGAGCAGATGATCCAGATGGGACAGATGGCAGAGCAGGCTGAGCCGCTTGGCATCGAATATCATGTGCAGGATGTGACTCAATTTAAGAGCGATACACCTTTTGATCTCGCTATCGCCGTCTACTTATTACATTATGCCCCAACCAGAGAAGCCCTTTTTGCTATGTGTCAGTCCATCAGCGATAATCTTAAGAGCGGCGGGCGCTTTATCACCTATCAGTTGAACCCGGATATATCCCGTGAACCTGACTACTACAAGCAGCAACCGGGGATGGAGGTGAGAGTGTCGGGCCCCACGCCTGTAGATGGTGAAGAAATGCCATTTTCAGCTAAGGTAGGGGATCTTGTCATGCCTGAAGTGACTGCGTATCGTTGGGATAAAGCCACCGTAGATGCCGCGTTAGAGGCCGCAGGTTTTATTGATATTCGCTGGATTCAGCCACAGTTGTCGCCTGCCGGGGCAGAACAATATGGCGCTGAAACTTTTGCGGCTTATCTGCGGCAGCCTCACGCGCTACTCATTGAGTGTGTCAAGCAATGACAGCCCAATGATACACATTGAACAATATTGCTGAGAAACCTGCGCACTGAGTATGTGGTCAGTGCGCTATGCATGACGATCAGGTTGCTTTCCTGATGTTGCACCATGGGTGGGTGTGGGCAGTGCTGTCTTCTCACTCATCCCCATTTGTGATCTCTGCCTCACCTTATTCCTCCGGCGGTGAATCCTGGTAAAGATGGTTTCTCGCGGGAGGCTGGCTTAAAATGGAAACAGCAGCGGCAGCACCATCAATGCCAGCAGCAGACTGATCACAATCAGCGGCGCACCCACCCTGAAATAATCACTGAAGCGATAATTGCCCGCGCTCATCACCAGGGTATTTACGGGTGATGCTACTGGCGAAGCGAACGCCAGCGATGCCGCTATCGCTGAACCCATCAGCAGGGCGTGGGGCTGAATACCCAGGTTTTGCGCTGTTACCAGTGCTACCGGGGCGACCAGCACCATTGTGACCGTGTTCGACAGCACCTGTGTGAATGTCGCCGTCAGCACGAAGATGCCAGCCAGCACCACCAGCGGCCCCATATCCCCTAATGTCCCCGCAAACCACGCTGCCACCTGCTCTACCACGCCTACCTTCACCAGGGCTGTACTCATCGGCAGCATCCCCGCGATCAGGATCAGACTTTTCCAGTCAATCGACTCGTAAGCCTCGTCCGCCGTCACGCAGCCCGTCAGCACCAGACAACCCGCCGCGATCATACTCGCCAGTGTGAGCGTCATCACATTCAGCACAATGAGCAGCACCATCGCCAACAAAATAATCAGCGTCAGCCGCGCATGGGATACCCGTGCAAACGCGCCCATCTCTGCCGCTTCGGGTTCACCCATCACGATAAAATCATGCCGCAGCCGCTTAAGCGCGAAGATGTCTTTCCAGCGCCCCTGCACGAGCAGCATATCGCCGAATTTAAGCGGTGTCGTCTTAAGATCAAGCGCTTCATCACTTGCGCCGGGGCGGTTTAGCTTCAATACCGTCAGTTGATACTTTGAACCAAAGTGGAGATCAGCCAGCGATTTATCCAACAACGTCGAGCGTGGACGCAGCAGCACCTCCGCGATGCCGACTTCATTGGTGATTACCTCGCCCTCGCGCACAGGTTCCCTGGCCATGATCCCCAGGTCATAGACTGCCGCTGCCCGTCCTACCGCGTTACCCGCACCCTGTACCACCAGCACATCATCCGCCCCGATCACCTGATCGGCTTCGGGGCGAAATGGGCCCTCCGTTCGTCCATTCGGGGCGCTCTGCCTGTGATTGAGCAGCGGTGTGATACTCACAATGTTTACATTGAAATCTTCGCGCAACCGCAACGCATTGACGGGCAGCCCCACCAGTGGTGATTTGCCCCGTACACGCAGGCGGTACAAATCATCTGGCAAGCGATACACCTCAAACAATTCTGCGGGTGTTTCCATCTGCTGCGCGCGCTGTTCCGGATGGCGTTCCGGCTGTAAGCGCCGCCCCAGTGTCAGCATGAAGATCACTCCTGCCGCGACCAGCAGCAAGCCCAGCGGGGTGAAGCTGAAAAACTCGAAGGGCGCATATCCGGCATTCCGCAGCGTATCTGAGGCAATAATGTTCGGCGGTGTGCCGATCAGGGTGGTCGCACCGCCCACCAGTGAACTGAACGCCAGCGGCATCAACAGACGTGAGGCTGGCAACTTCGCCCGCTGCGCCAGACTCACAACAGCGGGCAGCATCAGCGCCACCACGCCTGTAGAACTGATAAACGCTGACATGACTGCCACCGAGATCATCAGCACTACCAGCAGCCGCGTTTCGTTATCCCCGGCGACACGCAGAATGTGGTCTCCGATCATCGCTGCCAGGCCAGTCTGGAATACCGCGCCGCCTACCACGAACAGCGCGGCGATGCTGATCACTGTTGTGCTGGAAAAGCCCGCTAATGCTTCTTCGGTGGTTAAAATGCCGCTGCCCAACAGCACGACTACCACACCCAGCGAGACCACATCTACGCGCAGCTTCTCGGTGAAGAACAGCACCATTGCCGCCACCAAAATAATTAACGTCAGCCACAACTCCATGTATATCCCCTGTTTGAACGATTAATATGTGAGCTATTCTGTTGTGTGATGGAATGAACAGAAACAGTCATGCTTTTGGATCGAGTTTCTCACACAATAGGCAGGAGTAAAGCCCGGTATGGTGTTGCCGGCGAACACATTTTCATAAGCGACAGGGAGCCAAATGACATCAACAATCTGAAGATGTTCTTCATCGACGACCATTACGCTGTTCAGCCAGGACTGGCCGCCAGCAGTGTGGCGTGCTTTTTCAACGGTGAGATCGTATCGCGTCTGCACTTGCCCGACCACCGCCTTCTCGTATAATTACCTAAGGAGATAGACAGTAATCTCACTGGTTTAGCAAATATCCTCGATTACGACAACATCACATCACCACCCAAGCCTATACGCAAAAGCCACCTGGAGCCTACAGGGTGAGATTGAAAAGTAAAGCTTCTTAAGCCCATTATATTGAGAAGAGGCATCCAAATGGCTCACATCCGAAAAAACGCAGGGCCTGCAAATATGCCCAGTCCCAGCCTGACTCTGCCAGTTACGAACTTTGTTGGCCGTGAACACGAAATGGCTGCAATCCTAAAGCTGCTGGCTGACCCTGCCTGCCGTCTGCTTACCCTGACTGGTGTTGGGGGGATTGGGAAAACGCAGCTCGCCCTGCGGGTGTATAGTCAGCTCTATGATCAATTGTCTGAAGACATTTATTGGGTTGACCTGCAACCGTTGCAATCGGGGGATTATCTCATTCCGGCCATTGCTGATGCGGTTGGCCTGACTCTCTCTGGGCAGGAACAGCTTCAGCAGCAGCTCTGCCGCTATATGGAAACAAAACGCCATTTGCTTGTGTTAGATAATTTCGAGCATTTGCTTGAGCATGTTGATCTCTTACCGGAGATCATGCAGCGTGCGCCCGACATCAGGCTGCTTGTAACCTCCCGCGAGGCGCTCAACCTGCACGAAGAATGGCTTTATCCACTGACTGGCCTGAACGTTCCTGAAAGTCAGGAAATAAAAGAGCTGGAAGCTTACGATGCGATACGCCTATTTGTCGAGCGTGCGCAGCGGATGCGCCCGGATTTTTCGCTGACGGAAGAACGAGAGGGGGTCATACGTATCTGCCAACTGGTCGAGGGGATGCCGCTCGCTATCGAGATGGCCGCGGCGTGGACAAAATCGCTGCGCTGCTCGGCCATTGCTGCCGAAATCCAGCGTAACCTGAACTTTCTGACTTCCAGGTTACGGGATGTGTCCGAACGGCATCGCAGTATGGAGGCGGTGTTTGCCCAGACATGGGCGCGCCTGACGAGCGATGAACGGACTTTGTTCAAGCGACTGGCCGTTTTTCGGGGTGGTTTTCAGGCTGAAGCTGCACAGACCATTGCAGGCGCTTCATTGCAACTGCTTGCCTCGCTGTCAGATAAGAGCCTGTTACGATGCGATACGACTGGTCGCTATCATCTTCACGAACTGCTGCGACAATATGCCGAGAGCCGACTTGAGCCGGATGAACTGCAACAGGCTGCGGTCGCGCATTGCCAATACTACTCTGCTTTTCTCGACCAGCGACAGTATCATCTGGTGCAGGGCGAACAGGCCAGATCTGCCACCGAAGTTGAGACGGAGCTAGAGAATATCCGCAGCGCGTGGCAAGCTGCTCTTCAGGAATGGCAGCCGGATGCTATTCAAATCCTGGCAGCTACATTCTTCCATTTTGGCCAGCTTCAGGCCCGTCATCTCGAAGTCCTCGGTGTGCTGGAGCAGGCGCTTCCCGTGCTTGAAGCACACAATGCAACACGGTTGCTGGCACAGGTTTTCGTTCATCTGGCATGGATGCTCATTCGGCTGGGCAGGCTGGAGCAGGCCGCTCGTATTCTGGCGCAGAGCCGAGCATGGTTCGAAGAGCTGGATATCACTCCTGTTTATGGGATGGGGACACACCCGCTGGCACCGTCTATTATTTTACAGGTTATACGCGGCAACTATGCCGATGCGGTTCGCCTGGGCGATCAGTTCATGAGTGTAAGTGCCCGTTCGGGCGATTTACACGCGGTCGCGTTTGCTTATTATGGCCTGACGAGCGCACATTTTAATCTGGGTCATTATGAGCAGGCCTATCAATGTGCGCAGAAGGCGGTGACTTTGTCCGAGGCATTCGGCAACCGCTGGTTTATGGCTTACTGCCTGAATGAATGGGGCAGCATCGCGCGTGCGATGGGTAATTATGGCGAAGCAGAGCAGCATTATCGGGCCAGCTATCAGATTCGACAGGGATTTCGTGACCCGGAAGGCATTGCAGTAGTACTCAATCACTTTGGTGAACTGGCGCTTCTGCGTCAGGATTATCCCCAGGCCCGTGAACTTTATGAGAAGAGCCTGGGGATTTACCAGAATCTTAACGACCAGGGTGGTTTAGCCACTGTGCATCATGGACTGGGCAAGGTCGCTGCCCACGCCGGTGAGTTCGATCAGGCCATCCAATATCTGTCGCAGGCACTGACCATCACCACCCGTATCCAGTTTGTTCCGCTTACGCTGTCTGTTCTGATTGATGTGGGCAACCTTCTGCTCCAGTCCGCCAACCAGACCAGACGGGGTATCGAACTGCTCACCCTGGTTTTGCATCATCCCGCCAGCAGCCACCAGCAGCGTGAGCAGACTGAGGCACTACTGGGCAATCGCCAGTCAGGTGATCCTGCCCATCTGCCCGATCTGAACAAGCTTCTCCCCAAAGTCCAGGCTATCCTGACAGGCCTTACCGCCACCGTCGCGCAGCCACTGGTTAAAAACCTGACCGAACGCGAACGTGAAATTCTGCAACTACTGGTCAGCGGCATGTCGAATGCCGAAATTGGCGACCAACTCTTTATCACGGTGGGTGCCGTCAAGGCCCACACCAGCCGCATCTATGGCAAACTCGGTGTGCGTAACCGTGTCGAGGCCATCGCCAAAGGACGCGAGCTTTCCCTTTTCGATCATTTGTAAACCGCGCCCGTTGTAATCTAAACCCTGGATTAAACCATGGTTAGAAGACATCTCCGCGCAAACGCCTAGTATTGAGGTTATCGGATAACTTCAAGCAGGGACAAGATGATGAAAAGCCACAGACTGCACACCGCATTACTGGCACTGGGATGATCTTCGCCATTCGGGATGGCTGCCAGGATGAAGGGTTGCCCCCGCTGTTCCACTGAGCGCCATCCGCGATGAGAAGCTGGAGCCGACTACCTGCCGTCTGGTTCAATTCGTCGTCTTTCACCGAGGTGCGTAACAACACCTTTGCCGGGGAGGTAAGGTTGTCTGGCCTCCCCGGCCTGCAACTCTGTCTACTGCTTCGTCTGAACCATATCCTCACTCAGGCCAACCCTCTGATGAGCAATCCGACATCAAAATGCGTATGGCGCACAGGCAGGCCTTAACGCCTTATGACGCTATCTATAAGAAAGGAAAAACAATATGTTGCACAATCATGCGAGGGGGTATTTTCTCGCCCCTCTGATCCTGCTACTGGTGGTACTGAGCCTGGTGGTTCTGCCGACAGATGCCCAGGAAGCCACACCAGAGCTTGTGGCCGAAACGGAACTTCCGGTGACGGAAGATATCCCAACCGAAACCGTGACTTCTGAACCGACCGTGGAAGTCACGGTCACACCTACCGAGGAAGTGACACCGGAGGCCACCGACCTGCCCACGCAGACACCCACAGCAGCACCGACAGGAGAAGTCACGGCGGAGCCTACAGCGGCGGTGACGGAGGAACCGGTGTCCAGCCCGCCTGTTTTTATCCTGGGCACAACGACCTTTGAGGCCGTGGTCGGCATACCCCTGACGATCCGCCTGAGTGTGAGTGATGACGCGGGGATGGTGTCCATCACGGAGGAGACCAGCGCGACGCTGGGCGGGGTGAGGGTGGAAACACTGGCACCGGCGCAAAGCAGCGCGCCCTACATTACAGAGGTGACGGTGACGTACCTGGCTCCGGCACAGTATGAGGGCAGCGATAGCTTTGGCCTGACGGCAGTGGACTTGACTGGTGAAGTGGGGAGTGTGGCAATCCAGGTGAATGTAACATCTGCCCTGCTACAGCCCACGACAGAACCCAGCGAAGTCCCTCTTGAGATGATGGCGAGCATGACTTACATCGTCAACAACAACGGCGATGCCCCGGATGCCAATATCAATGATGGCCTGTGTGACACCGATCTGGCAACGGCGGGCAGCCAGTGCAGCCTCCGCGCAGCTCTGATGCAGGCCAATGCCAATGTCGGCTTCAGGGATACTATCCGCTTCGCCATCCCCGGTACAGCCCCAGCGGTTATTAGCTTGCCTGCCACTCCTCTCCTGCCTGACATCACTGACCCGGTTGTAATCGAGGGGATGCTGGGCAAAGTAGTGCTGGATGGCGGCGGAATTGCTTCGGGAGGATTGCAGATCGCCACTGGCGGCGCTGGCTCAAAGATCAGTGGGCTGGTCATCATCCGCTTTGCTATCGGCATCCATCTGGATAACACCAGTCACAATACCATTTCCGGCAACTACATCGGGTTAGCCGCAGATGGCACCACACTGGGGCGCAACGGCTATGGAATTTTCATCCGCAACTCAGACAGCAACATCATTGGTGGGAGCACGGTGGCGGCGCGCAACGTCATCTCTGGCAATAATAATGGCATTTACCTCCACACTGGTTCGGACAGCAACATCATCAGCGGCAACTACATCGGCACCGACAAGACAGGTATGCTTGCCCGTGGGAACGAAGAGAAAGGCATCTACATCAATATTGCTATCGGCAATATCATTGGTGGGAGCAGCGCGGGGGAGCGCAACATCATCTCTGGCAACGTCCAAAGTGGTATCTACATCAACCGTTCCTCATCCACCGTTGTCAGGGGCAACTACATCGGCACCAATGCCAGTGGTAAGGCGGCGCTTCCTAACAATCAGGACGGTATTCTGCTTGAGAGCGTTGCTTCCGATAACATCATTGGTGGGAGCAGCGCGGGGGAACGCAACATCATCTCTGGCAACAGCCGCGACGGCATCCGCCTGAATAACAGCCCCGCTAACACTATCAGCGGCAATTACATCGGCACTGATGTCAGTGGTCGGGCGGCAGTCCCCAACAACCAACATGGCATTTTCCTTCGTAATGGCTCAAACTTTACCTGGGTTGGTGGGGAAACGGTGGCAGCACGCAATATCATCTCCGGCAATGGTCAGAACGGCATCTCCATAGAGAACAGCGCGGATAACACAATCATTGGCAACGTCATTGGTCTTGACGTGGTGGGCACGGCGGCTCTGGGTAACAGACTCAATGGTATTATGCTCATGGGGGGTAGTTCTCGTGGTAACACCATCGGCGGGAACGCGGCATCGCGCAACATCATCTCCGGCAATGGTCAGAACGGTATCCTGATCCTGGGTGCGGTCGGCGGGCCCAACTACATCATTGGCAACCACATCGGCAGCGATGCCAGCGGTCGCCTGGCGCTGGGTAACAAAACCAATGGTATTTACGTTAACAGCTCAAGTCAGACGATTGGCATCTCCTCTCGCTCGCAAGGCAACCTGATTGCCTTCAACAACGAATATGGCATCCATGTTGCGAATGCTGCCGGCAATGTTTTCATCGATGGTAACAGCATCTTCAGCAACGGCTATCGGGGTATCTTTCTAGGTGCCGGGGCAAACAACAACCGTGCCCGACCAACCATCACCACAGTATCCCCCACGCAGGTCGAGGGTCAGTTTACGGGTGCCGTGCTGGGTCGCAGCTATCGGGTGCAGGTCTTCAGCAATACCACCTGTGACGACAGCGGCGCTGGCGAAGGCCAGACCTTCCTGGGTGAGGTGTCGCTGCTGGCAGATACCATCACGGAAACTTTCTCGCTGACTTCGATCAATCCTGCTTTGAGGCCCGGCCTTTACCTGACCGCCACCGTCGCGGATCTCGGTATCGGTGGTAACACGGCCCACAGTTCGGATTTCTCGATCTGTGCGGTGGTCGCCACTGCCGCGCCCACAGCTCGTCCTGCCCTGCGTCAGCCGGCCAACAATGCCCGCATCTTTAACGCTAATCCCACCTTCCAGTGGAACGCGGCGGCATCATCCATCAGTCACACCATCGAAGTTTGCGCCGACAGCCGCTGCACTTCTCGGCTGCGCACACTCACCATGTTGGGCAACCCACCTGTAAGCCTGGGGTTGTACCTGGCGGACGGAGATTATTACTGGCGTGTGCGTGGCAGCAATGCTTTCGGCGATGGCCCCTTCAGCAATCCGAGCCGATTCACCGTCAATACCACCACTGGCCCCGCCCTGAAGCGACCTGTCTATGGCGGCGCCGTTACCGACACCACCCCTACTTTTACCTGGGCCAAGCTGCCGGGGGCAGTCATGTACGTCGTTTCCCGGATGCAGTCTGTCCCACCTGGTGACACCTGCTACTACATTCATAGCAACTATGCCGCAACCAAGGTTGAAACTATCCGCCCCAGCTACACCCTCAACCCGGCCAGGGATACCCCGCTGAAGGAAGGCCGCACCTACTGGTGTGTCATCGGCTACGATGCCTCTGGCAATGTCAGCGCGTTCAGCCCGGTCTGGTACTTCGATGTGACGCTGCTCAAGTCGCCATCGGACAACAGCGTTACCACCGATACCACCCCCACCTTCACCTGGAATCGTGCCCCCGGCACAGGGGTGACTTACGAACTGCGGGTGAGTGAGGATAGCGTTCTCGCCAACCCCATCATCAGCAAAACCGGGCTGACTCGTACCAGCTATACCCTGACACCTGCCGAGGCGCTCGCCGTGGGCAAGAGCTACTACTGGGGCGTACTCGTGAAAGGAGGTAACTGGCAGGTTTTTCAGTCCCGTGTCACCTGGGACTTCCTGGTTGCGCCGGCCCAACTGCGCGCTCCGGTGCTGGTGTCTCCGGCTAACGGTGCAGGTGCGTTAGCTCCGGTGAACCTGACGCTGGACTGGGACGCAGTGGCTCCCATCGTTGGGGTGACCATCGACTATGAAGTCCTGCTCTCGGATAACGCCAGGTTCAACAACGCCACTGTCCGTATTGCCAACACCGACAGCATGACATTCTCGACGGTTGCGCCTAACAAACGCTTCTACTGGAAGGTACGTGCGCGCTACAGCAGCGGGCCTTACGGCCCCTTCAGCCAGACGCGCAGCTTCACCACTGCTCCTGAGAGCATGTGATGCACTTTGAGAGCGCGCTGGAAAGCTCTCGACTCATAGTGGGTTGATCTAACCAGATACATCGCCAGTCACCTCATGACTGGCGATGTATCCTGGTGGTGCGAAGTGGTGGGATAAATTCAGCCTGGTCTCAGGTGTCATGAATACTGTGAATACTTTCGCAGGAGTACGTAAGGAATAAGCACAGGGAGGGATGTGATTACAGCGCCAGCCATCATCTGACCATATTGCGAGGTATGTGTTCCCTGAAGGGTGCGCAAGCCGGGAGTGTGTATCAAAGTGAGCTGCTAATTACCCTTACCCCTCAGATAATGGATAAGAGGATTGATATCCTTCTCTGCGATTTCCGGCTCGGACTCAAAATACCGGACACTATCAAATTCTGGGGAAGGATTACGCCCCTCACGCCATCCGGTGTAGCAGTAGTGGTAAAGAGGATCAACTCCAGCTTGTTTTACATCAGGATACTCTGCCAGATACCACTGCGGATCAAATAACACACAGGGGCGATGCCCAATATGCTGCCCTACACTCTCATAATGCTCCAGCGGATTCATATTCTCCTGATAAAAATCAGGATATTGGGTGGTATACCACTTAACATCAAACAGGGGCATGGGTTGATATCCCTGATACCAGCCAAACAGTTGAAAATGGACATAAGGATGCATCTTGCTGGTTTTGACTTCGGGGTATTGATTTAAATAGAACCTGGCATTAAACAGTTTTGGAACCCAGATTTTGTTTTTCCTCATAAGTCTCTGTTGCTTCTGGATTCTCCAGAAGTTGATGATTTTATTAAGTGTCTGATAAATTTTTGAGCGATATATATCGCTAACCATTTTTTCTAAAACTAATTTACTCTGCTCAGGTTGGTGTGTTAAATTTAAGGCTGGCGCGTAATTCCCATGCATGTACTGATCCAACTTAAACGACCAATCTAATGAAACTGCATCCGAAATCTTCTGGTAGGCTGCCTGCCCATGCCGAGGTCTTTCATAAGATAGAAAATCAAAGATCTGGTTGACTCCTTCCATAATATCGCTTTCAAACGATTCATAAGTAATGCGAACCACACGGGATGAATCCTTCAACAGGTAGTTTTTCCAATTATCATTTTCACCCAGCACAGTCTGATAATGGTGTGCCAGCAGATCAATTTTAAATTCTGTCGCATCTTTCGGCTTTTCATCATTGACCCGTACATGCCATTTATCACTGGAAATGGCACGGTAGAGCGATACAGCCTGTGCCGCTTTGTTTACTCGTTCGATAAAGATAAACTGGCGATCAGGAAATAACTGATCAACAAGGTCATTCTCAACGAGTGGAGCAAAATCTGTCCAGGTGCTTTTGAATACTAAAAGACCTTTAGAAGAATAATGTTTGATTAAACCAGAAATATAGCTATCGATAGAAATAGCAGGATGCCCCTTAAACTCCGCCTGAAAAGGCCCGCGTGGGTTGAGCCATTCTTCTATTCTTTTTGATAATCCTGCATTTACCAAAGCTGAGCAAAGTGCCGTACTACCCACGCGAGGGGAAATGGCGATAATTATCGTTTTCGCTGCTGCCTCAACCTCGGTACTGGGTCCTTCAATCAGCAGATCAGGTTGCTCGTTTATAAATGCCTGAAACTGATCGAACAGCAACCATGGGCCATTGGGTTTGAAGTTTTTGTCAATCAACTGTTTCACATCAAATCTTCAAATAAGATCGGACATAAGAGTTTCAGAGACTGGATTGTACTGATCGCAGGTATACGTACACCTGCAAGGAATCACTAAAGTTCCGGTCCACCTTGACGATCTTCCACTCTTTCCAGTTTTCCTCGATATAGTTCAGCGAGTAGGTACAATCGCCATATGTACTGCCTCCAAGTTCGTTTGGACGGTTGTTATGTGGCTTGAAAGAATAGCCTCTCGTATTATGACTATCGACCAGGGTTTTCAGCTCCTCGTTACTCAGATTCCCCTGGCTATTGACATAGTGCCAGTATTCCACCGGGCGTATTGTAATCACAAGAAGACCGTCGTGAGTAATATGCTGCCGTAAAGTACGCTGTGCCACTATGGAAGATTCTTCCGCGATATGCGTAAAGACTGAAAACGCATAAATCAAATCAAATTTCTCATTGAATGGCAGTGTGGTCACAAGGTTGTTTATTTTTCCGATATGTGCCGTGACATTATTTTCCCGGCATACATCAATTGAGGATTGCATGGGGTCAACCGCAAAAATGTTTTCCGGCTCAAACAACCAGTACATCAACCGGATAATACGCCCCCAACCCATCCCAAAATCCAGAATTTTACGCTGATCAATATGATGGTGCAGCCCTGTTTCATACAAGGTCAGGTGTACACTTTTGACAAAATCCACCGTTTGCTGAAGGAGAGCTACCCCGCTTGAGCCTGTCCAGCTTTTCTGATCCGCCTCAGAAGCCATACGGGGCAAAATATTTTTTAAATCTGGATATTCGTCGGGTACGTTAAGCGTTAAAAGTGCGAAATCCCCTAAAGGAAGTTCTCGCAATATGGCGAGAGCACTCTCCAGGTTGGGGGCGTTGTTCGCACGCTCGACGATGGGCCTGAACATTTCAATTACACCCTTCTGAGTTGAGACAGTTTTTGGACAA
>JBGSXK010000039.1:0-5522 GCA_041751455.1 Anaerolineae bacterium | reverse complement strand
AGCGGGGTGTTGAGGGTAAGATTTTGACGGCTCGTTTTGCCCGTGAACGAAAAATCCCCTATCTGGGACTTTGCCTGGGGATGCAGGTGATGTGCATCGAATTTGCGCGGCATGTACTGCAATTGGAAGATGCCAACAGCTACGAATTCGATATCAACACCCCTGATCCGGTTATTGACCTGATGGTCGAGCAGCGCTCCATTACAGATATGGGCGGCACGATGCGTCTGGGGCTGTATCCCTGTCGGCTGGAACCAGACACCCTGGCGGCACATGCTTACGGTGATACTACTGAGGAGGTTCAGGAGCGGCACCGTCATCGCTTTGAATTTAATAACGCTTACCGCACATTATTCGAGCAAAATGGGATGGTGTTCAGCGGCCTTAGCCCGGATAATAACCTGGTCGAAATTGCTGAACTCAAAGATCATCCCTTCATGGTTGGCAGCCAGTTTCATCCTGAATTCTTAAGCCGCCCCAACCGCCCACACCCTCTCTTCCTCGCATTGGTCGAAGCAGCGATTGCGCGGAAAAGGGATCAATATCAAAGTGATAATGGTCATCTGTCTACTGCTGAGGTTGAAGACCCGTCAGAATTGAGGAATTAGGATATGTCTGTCGAAGATTTTATCCGCGAAATGCCCAGGGTTGAACTGGACATACGGCTGGAAGGCGCGATACAGCCTGATCGCCTGCTGGTCATTGCAGAGCAAAATGAAATTGAGGAACGGCTGAAGCATTTTGACCAGTGGGTGCGGTTGCTAAAAGAACCGGATTATACCCGCCTGCACGAGCTTGTGCGCGTGATTACCAGTTGGCTACAGCACCCGGATGATCTGGCGCACGTGGTTTACGAATTGGGGATGTCACTGGCGAAGCAGAATGTCCGCTACGCCGAGGTTAGTGTAAACCCGGTGGCATTTATCGAGAATGGCTTTACCTTTGAGACATTCCTGAATGCGATTAATGATGGGCGGGAACGTGCTGAGCGCGCCTGGGGGATTCGCATGGCCTGGATTCTGTCGATCCCGCGCGATAACCCTCGCAGCGCGGATGATGTAGCACGCTGGGCCAGCAACAGTGGTGCCCGCAAAGCGGGTGTAGCCGGATTGGGACTGGAAGGTGAAGAACAGTCGCAGCCAATTGGACAGTTTGAGCGTGCTTTTCGTATGGCAGAGAAAAAAGGATTGCAGCGTGTCTTTGTCCATAGCGTGGAAAAGCAGGTTGAAAAGGTAATGCTTGAAGCACTGGAACAGCTTAACCCTGACCGGATTGCAGATGGCTGGGGTATAGCGAACAGCCCGGAAGTTATGCAAGTCCTGCACGAAAGACAAATTCCCGTAAATGTCTGCCTGGCACGTGTGGTGCGTACGAAACAGATCGAGCGTTATGCCGATTACCCTCTGCGCCAGCTTTATGACGAAGGCCTGCTTCTGACAATTGGCACCCGTATGCCCAGCCTGTATAAAACCTCACTTGTTCAGGAATATCAGGCAGTGGTTGAGCACTGCGATTTTTCAATTGAGGAACTTGAAGAAATAGCGCTCAACGCGGTGCGGGCCAGCCTGCTGCCTGGCGAAGAAAAGCAGGTGCTTCTGGAACAGTTCAGTCAGGAATATGCTCGCCTGAAGGCAGAACATCTTTCTGGTGAAACTCCCCAGGTATAACGACAACCTAAAACACGCCGAGCATTTTGTCCGGCGTGTTTTAAATTTCTCACCATTTGCCTAACTTCAAGCCTCGGTGAATTCACCTTCCACAACATCGCTTTCAGGCTGTGACTGACGCGAGGCCGTGCCGCCGCTGGCGGCATTATCTCTGGCATACATTTGCTGCGAAAGCGCATAGGTCGTGTTTTGCAGGGTTTCGCTGGCTGTGCGGATAACACTTACATCATCCTTTTGCAGCGCATCCCGCAGATTTTGAACCTGCTGCTCAATCACTGCGCGATCATCGGCTGGAACCTGCTCGCCCAACTCCTGCAGTGATTTTTCTGCCTGATAAACCAGCGTGTCCCCTTCGTTGCGCGCCTGAGCCAGCTCCCGACGGCGTTCATCATCAGCGCGGTTTTGGTCTGCCTCTTGTACGAGTTTATCAATCTCTGCACTAGAGAGATTAGTCGAGGCCGTGACCGTGATTTTCTGCGCTTTGCCCGTGGCTTTATCGGTAGCTGTTACATTCAGGATACCGTTTGCGTCAATATCAAACGCGACTTCAACCTGTGGCATCCCACGCGGCGCAGCAGGGATACCCTCCAGACGGAAGTTACCCAGGGTCATGTTATCCGCAGCCATTGGACGCTCACCCTGTAAGACGTGAATATCGACGGCCGTCTGCTGATCTGCTGCGGTTGAGAAGATTTCTGTCTTGTGTACAGGGATAGTGGTGTTACGCTCAATGAGCCGTGTCATCACCCCCCCTATCGTCTCAACACCCAGACTGAGCGGGGTCACATCAAGCAGGAGGACATCGCTCACTTCACCTGCAAGGACACCAGCCTGTAATGCTGCCCCCACCGCCACAACCTCATCCGGGTTTACACTCTTGTTAGGGGTCTTACCCAGGCGCTTCTGCACGAAATCCTGCACCATTGGCATCCGGGTAGAACCACCCACCAGTACGATTTCGTTAACTGTCTCTTTGCTGAGATCCGCATCTTTCAGCGCTTGTTCGAGTGGAGCTTCAAGACGCTTCATCAGTGGCGCACTCAACTGCTCGAATTTGGCACGGGTCAGCACCATTTGCAAGTGACGCGGCCCACTGGCATCTGCCGTGACGAAGGGCAGGTTAATTTCGGTTTGCACAGTGCTGGATAATTCGATTTTCGCTTTTTCAGCCGCTTCGCGTAAGCGCTGGAGTGCCTGGCGGTCGCCACGCAGATCAATGCCGCTGTCTTTTTTAAATTCGTCAGCGATCCACTCCATAATGACTTCATCCCAGTCGTCACCGCCCAGGTAAGTGTCACCACTGGTGGCTTTTACTTCCACCACACCATCGCCCACTTCCAGGATAGACACATCAAATGTACCACCACCCAGGTCAAAGACCAGAATAGTCTCAGTGTTCTTCTTGTCCAACCCATATGCCAACGAAGCTGCGGTTGGTTCGTTGATGATACGCAGCACTTCCAGCCCGGCAATTTTACCTGCGTCCTTGGTGGCCTGCCGTTGGCTGTCATTGAAGTAAGCCGGAACTGTAATGACAGCTTTGGTAATAGGTTCGCCCAGGTAAGCCTCAGCATCCTTTTTAAGCTTACCAAGGATCATAGCGCTGATTTCCTGCGGTGAGTAATTACGGCCTGTGGCCGGGATCTTCACCTGTGCATCGCCCGATCCCCCAGCAACCAATTGATAGGGCAGGCGTTGGGCTTCGGTTTTTGCTTCATCATAGGTTTTACCCATGAACCGCTTGATCGAATAAACCGTATTCTCCGGGTTAATGACGGCCTGCCGCTTGGCAACCTGGCCGATCAACCGCTCGTTATTTTTGGAGAACCCGACCACAGAAGGGGTTGTACGGTTGCCCTCAGCATTAGTGATAACTACCGGTTCCCCACCTTCCAGAACGGCCACGACGGAGTTCGTCGTACCCAAGTCAATACCAATAATCTTGCTCATTGTTTATAGACTCCTGTTTTCTTTTTAGAGTGTTATGTTTATAAGTTTAGTGGTTGAATATCAGAGAAAGATCGTAGGAGCATATGAACGACATAAACAACAGAAACCAGAAAATCAGGTTTCTGCCGAGTATCTGCACACACGGAGAAGTGAAAATACTAACTGGTGGGGTTTTCTTTTTTCAGCAGTTCCAGGACTTGCAATAATACCTGACGCACACTGGATTTTTGCGTGGCAACACACGGCATCACCGTCACACTGCTGCCAGATTTTGTGCCGCGTTGTACTTCTGTGAGTTTGGCCGCGCCGTCCAGGTCTGTTTTGTTAGCAACAACAAGATAAGGCACACGCACAAAACCGGAGAAAAGTTCAATCAATTCAGCGGCATCAGGAAAAGAAGGGGGATCGGTACTATCGACCAATACGACAAAAGCATCCATCTCGCCCGATAAAATTTCCCACATAAAATCAAAGCGAGTCTGTCCAGGGGTGCCGTAAAGGTAGAGTGTGTCGCCATCCAATGCTACCCGTCCATAATCCATCGCCACCGTGGTTTCTGCCTTGATACCCCGGTCTTCAGTTGTAATCTTTTTCTCGGTGGAGACCACAGGAATATCCGAGATCGTTTTTATGAACTCGGTCTTGCCGGAGTTGAATGGGCCGGTGATGACAATTTTGAACGAGGACACAAAATCCTCCTTGGGAAGTAAGCAGATACAGACTGATTTATTGGATTTGGTAGGATTATTGTACGTTGAAACGAAAAACGTGGCAAGGACGAAGCCCTGCAAAGCTCTTCTGCAGGGCTAGAGAGCAGATTAAATTTCCTGATACTTGAAGTCCATAAAGCGGTAACCCACGCCGCGTTCCGTGAGGATGTATTTAGGGTTAGAGGGGTCTTCTTCGATTTTCTCGCGCAGGTAATTGACATAAAGTCGCACATAATGCGCTTCGTCACGGTATTCATACCCCCACACTTTTGCCAGTAGTTGATCGTGGGGGACTGTCCAACCTGCGTTTTCGATCAGGTGATAAAGCAAACGATATTCGGTAGGACGCAGTTTAATACGGTCACCGTTGACAATGACCTCGCGCCGATTGAAGTCCACACTCAGACGGTCATCTACTTTCAGCACAGCTTCCTCTGGTGAACTGGAAGGCATGCTGGCACGGCGGAGCACGGCTTTAATACGGCTGGACAGCTCACGCGGGCCGAAGGGCTTGGTGATGTAATCATCTGCACCCAGTTCCAGCCCATAAACCCGATCATTTTCCTCACCTTTGGCGGTAAGCATAATGACGGGAATACTCGAAAACTCGCGCAGCATCCGCAGCGTTTCAAAGCCGTCCAGCTCTGGCATCATAACATCCAGCAGCACCAGATCGGGCAGCTTGGTACGCACCGCTTCAAGCGCTTCCAGACCATTATGTGCCTCAATAACCTGATGACCCTCCAGCTCAAGATTCATGCGGATAAAGCCAATGATACGCGGCTCATCATCCACCACCAGGATAACCTTACCATCGCGCTGGCTGGTGCGCGGAAGTTTGGCGGTCATATTAACCTCATTCTTCAATCGTTACGGAACGGCAACGGGAACTCTGCCTCTGCATCGGTATCTGGCAAAACCTGAATATAATTAATTCGTGACCAGGGAATAATGACAGTAGTCACGCCATCGTCAACCCAGGTAATTTCCTTATTTTTACGATCACGCGGGTTAGAACCAACGATAGCGGTATCACTCATGCGCGGCATTTCTTCCACATCGAGCTTGATGGGTTCGGAATTAGCGAGGTGAATTTGCAAAGTAATCACGGGCAGAAACTCCATCCAATGGGTTATTTAAAGTAAACGTGGGCCACCAACTTCCCAAGTCGGATTTCATCACCATCGCGCAGGAC
>JBGSXK010000038.1:0-12688 GCA_041751455.1 Anaerolineae bacterium | reverse complement strand
GCGGCGGCGCTGGCACAACCGGACGGCGCGCGACGACTGGCGGCGGAACTGGTACATCTTGCGGGAGAAGGTGCATGATCCAGTTAGTAGGCATCATGGTGATGATGGCCATTTTTTTTGCCATCATTGGTTATTTAAGAGGCTGGAATAAAGAGCTGATTTCTATGGCCGGCATCATCCTCGGCCTGTTCGCGCTATTCCAGTTCGACAGCCTGCTGCGCGGGACTCTGCTGGCCGGTGTGGCACAGCGCGAGGTCTTCCTGGTGCAGTGTACAATTTTTATCGTGATCGTATTTTTTGCTTACCAGACACGCGCGCTGGGTCGTGGTCGCCCTGACGGACGCGACAACCTGCAAGAAGGTATCCTGGGGGGCATTGTCGGCTTCATCAATGGCTACCTCATCTGGGGGTCAATATGGTACTTCCTGGATATTAACCAGTACCCGTTGAGTCCCTGGGTAATTGCTCCGTCGCAGGGATCGCCCAGCGATCAGGCGCGTGAACTGCTGCCGCTGGTCATCCTGGGGGGCGGCATTAACGGAGACGGCAACCTGCTGGCGATTGCGGTGATTGTCCTGTTCCTGTTCGTGCTGGTGGTGATTTAATCATGATTCAGCTTGTGCCCGGCCAGCATATTCACCTTGTGGGCATTGGCGGCTTCGGCATGTCGGCCATCGCGCGCGTCCTGCTTCAGCAGGGCTATTACATTACCGGGTCAGACCGGCATACCAACGCCTTCACACAGGAGCTGGAAAAAGAAGGCGCGCACATTTATATCGGTCATGACGCACAGCATGTTATGGGCGCAGAGATGGTGCTGACGACCTCTGCCGCCCCGCCCGACCATGTTGAGCTGACGATGGCGCGGGCACTGGGCATCCCGGTTTATAAGCGCGCAGATGTGCTGCGGGCGATTATGAGCGGGCAGGTGGGTATTGCTCTGGCCGGGACACATGGCAAGACGACCACCACCGCTATGACTACCCATATCCTGCTGGAAACCGGGCAGGATCCCAGCTACATCATCGGTGGAATTTTGCGCAACACCCGGCGCAACGGCGGCATGGGCAAAGGGAAAGCCTTTGTGATCGAGGCCGATGAATACGACAATATGTTTCATGGTTTGCGGCCACAGGTCGCGGTGGTGACGAGTATTGAATTTGACCATCCTGACTTTTTCCCCACCCAGGCCGCGATGGTCAAATCATTTTCCGCCTTCACCTGGCGTATTACAGAGGGGGGGGTATTAATCGCCTGTGCTGACGACCCTGCCGCGTTAATTCTGGCCCGCAACCGCGAAGTGCTGGGACGACGTGTCACTACTTATGCCATTGACAATCCGGAGGCCATATGGCGCGCCACCCATCTGCGCCTGGAAGCTGGCCAGACTGTCTTCGATGTGCATCATGATGGGAAACTATTAGGCACAACACGCCTGATTCCACCGGGCAGACACAATGTCCTTAATGCGCTGGCCGCGTTGATCGTAGCCGACAGCCAGGATGTACCGTTTAATGAGGCTGCGCGCGCACTGGCGAGCTTCCAGGGTACCGGGCGGCGCTTTGAACTGCGGGGTGAGGTGGGTGGCGTGGCGGTCATCGATGATTACGCGCATCATCCAACTGCCATCAAAGTCACGCTGGAAGCAGCGCGCCAGCGTTACCCTGACCGGGCATTGTGGGCGGTATGGCAGCCGCATACCTACAGCCGCACCCATGCCCTGCTGGAAGATTACATCACGGCTTTCGATGCTGCCGATCATGTGCTGGTGACGGATATTTATGCTGCGCGTGAGGACCCTGTGCCTGGTGTCTCCAGCGGGGAAGTGGTGGCGGCTATGGCACATCCTGCCGCACGACACAGTGGCAGCCTGTCCGACACCGTGCGTCTGCTGGCTGCTGAGGTGCAGGCCCCCGCCGTAATTCTCATTATGAGCGCGGGGGATGCGCCGCTGGTGGGTGTGAATTTTCTTAAATTAAGACAGAGCCGATTGGGCAAAACCGATGAACCGCTTGAAAGTGCTGCTGGGTGAGTCACTGCTGGCCGAAGAACCACTGGCGCGTTACACGGCGGCGCGTTTAGGCGGTCCGGCGCAGTGGCTCTATGTCGCCAGGGGCACCCCGGAGCATCTGGCCGAAGTGGTTTCAGCAGCATGGCAGGATGGGCTTTCTGTGCGTGTCCTGAGCGGCGGGGCGAATGTGCTGGTTGCCGACACAGGCCTGCGCGGGCTGGTCATCATCAACAAAGTAAGTGAAATCCGCTTTGGCGACTGGCACGACGGGCGCAACGTTTCGGCAGCCAGCGGTGCGGGGCTGAGCATACTGGCCCATAAATGTCAGGCGCAGGGGCTGGCTGGGCTGGAATGGGCAGTGAGTGTGCCAGGAACGCTGGGCGGCGCGCTTGTTAATAATGCAGGGGCGCACGGCAGCGATATGGCGCAGAGCGTGTGCGATGTGGTGGTGCTGGATGCGGCAAAAGGCGCGCAGCTTTATACCCAGGCCGATCTCGATTATGCCTACCGTCATTCAGCGCTCAAAGCGCGCGCTGACCGCCGTTATGTGGTGCTGCTGGCGACGCTGGCGCTGCGCCCGGACGACCCTGCAGCTATTCAGGCGCGCATGGAGTCGCACATCGCCTATCGCAAGCAGACCCAACCGCCAGGAGCCAGCCTGGGCAGCATCTTCAAGAATCCACCGGGTGACTACGCCGGGCGCTTGATCGAAGCTGCCGGATTAAAGGGCTACCGCATCGGCGGGGCGATGGTCTCACCCATCCATGCCAATTTTTTCATCAATACCCGGCAGGCCAGCGCCAGCGATTATGAAGCGTTAATTCACCATGTTCAGGCGGTTGTGCAAAAACAAACTGGTGCTAGACTGGAAACAGAGATTGAAATTGTGGGGGATAAGGTCTAATTTCTGGACAGGCAAATTCGTTTGGACTATAGTTAAAGTTGGATTCAGTGGGAAAATGCGGGAAAGGTAGTGGATGGCGACACGCTCGCGGGAAAGCAGGCGGCGACCAGAACGTTTACCGGGGGTCTGGCACGGCGCATATACTGCTATAGATGCTGCCGAGCGTGCCCCTGTGCAGCACGGGGAGCGCGGGCGCATCTTTGTGGGCTGGCGCTTCTTCAGCGGGCTGATGATCTTCAGCCTGGTGCTGGTTTTATTCCTGTTTTTCAGCGCAGATGCGTTTTATGTCCATAGCATTGCTGTTGGCGGGCTGGAAGACCTGAGCAAAGAAGAGGTCTTCGCGCTGGCCGATATCGCCAATCTACATATCTTCTGGGTCAACCCAGAGCAGGTGCGTCAGAATATCCTGCGCTCGCCCACGGTGGCTGATGTCACGGTGCAAGTGGGCTGGCCGCCACAGATGGTGCAGATTGTGGTGCAGGAGCGGCAACCGGCAATGGTGTGGGAGCAGGCCGGGCTGGCGACCTGGATTGATGTGCAGGGGCGGGTAATGCAGCAGCGTAAGGATCGCCCGGATTTGCTGCGTGTCGCCGATTATGTGACCGAAGGCCCGCTGGGGCCGAATATGCACATTGATACTGAAGTGGTCACCGGGGCGCTGCAACTACGAGAGATGTGGTCGAATATTGATACGCTGCGTTACCACCCTTATAAAGGCCTGGGATATCAGGATGGGCGCGGTTGGGAAGTGTGGTTCGGGGTTGGTACAAATATGCCAGATAAAAAGCTGGTTTACGAAGCTATAGTAGAGAGCCTGCTCTCACGTGGTATCCAGCCGTTAGAGATTAATGTGGCAGACCCCGACGCGCCGTTCTACGTTCAATTTGTGGAGCAGTAACGAAAACTATGGGCGATCTGGTCGTCGGTTTAGATGTAGGCACAAATAAAATCTGTACGATTGTGGGGGAAGTGCGACCGGACGATGTTTTTGTCGTTGGCGTGGGGATAGAGCCAAGCCGGGGCATGAAGAAGGGCATCGTCAATGATATGGCGGCACTCACGACGGCGATTTCCGCCTCTGTCCACAAGGCGGAACGCAGCAGCGGCTACGACATCAGCCGGGCATTTGTCAGCGTGGCGGGCAATCATATCGCCTCCATCAGCAGCCGGGGCATGGTAGGCATTACCGGGACACGGGGTGTCAGCCGGGACGACCTGGACAAAGCGATGGACGCAGCACGAGCGATTGCCATCCCCCATAACCGTGAGGTGCTGCATGTGGTGCCGCGCAGCTATTCGCTGGATGGGCAGGAACGGGTGCGTACGCCGATTGGGATGCACGGCTTCCGGTTAGAACTGGAAGCGCATATCATCACCGCCTCGTCAAGCTGCCTGGCAAACCTGGAGCAGTCGGTACAGGCGGCAGGTGTGTATGTAGACCGTTTTATCCTTAACCCACTCGCCTCCGGCCACACCATTCTCACGCCGGAAGAGCGCGAGATGGGGGTAGTGGTTATCGACATCGGCGGTGGCACCACTGATCTCGCGATCTTCATCGAGGGGACCGTGTGGCACGCGGCGGTGATCCCGGTAGGTGGCGACCACATCACCAACGACATTACCTGGATGCGTGTGCCGTTTGAGCAGGCCGAGGCAGTCAAAATCCAGTACGGCCATGCTCAGCGCAAAGCCATCAACATGATGGAAACCTTCCTGGTGCAGCCTTTTGGCGAAGGTATGCCCACCGAGGTGCATCGCAGCGCACTGGCCGAAGTGATTGAATCTCGGGTAAGCGAGATTTTTGAACTGGTGCAGCGCGAGATTAAACGCTCTGGCTATGAAGGGCTGCTGCGCGCGGGCGCGGTGATTACTGGCGGCAGCGCACAGCTTGCGGGAATGCGCGAAGTGGCCGAACTCACCTTGGGAATGCCGGTACGACTGGCACGGCCAGAGCGCGTAACCGGGCTGGCGGATACGCTGCGCAACCCGGCTTACAGCACCAGTGTCGGCCTGCTGGGGTTGGGGTTAGAGATGGATAGTGTTCACCCGGAGGCACAAAACGGCGCGAATATGTTTAACAGTGCCCGTCTGGGCAACCTGCTTGGCGGGTTTATCCGCCGTCTGCTGCCACAGGACAACCTTTAGGCTTTGGGTTTGCTTATTGTGGGGTTGTGCGTACAATTAACATCATAAACGAAGTCGAGTTAAAGCGTGAGTCAGCACGCTCTTTGGAGGGGAACTTATGGATGCAATGAATGAATTTATAGCTGGGGAAAGCTTCGCGCAGATCAAGGTGATTGGTGTGGGCGGCGGCGGCGGCAACGCGGTCAACCGCATGATCAGCGAAGGTCTGGCGGGTGTGGAGTTTATCTCGGTCAATACTGATAACCAGGCATTGATGCTCTCCAAAGCCAAGACACGTGTGAGGATTGGTGATAAATTAACACGCGGGCTGGGCGCGGGCGGCAACCCTGAAATCGGGCGTAAAGCTGCCGAGGAAAGCGCTGATGAGCTGTACGAAGTGCTGCGTGGGGCCGATATGATTTTTATCGCCTGCGGCATGGGCGGCGGCACGGGCACCGGTGCTTCACCTGTAATCGCGCAGATCGCCAAAGAACTGGGCGCGCTGACGATTGGTGTCGTCACCAAGCCCTTCAGCTTTGAAGGGCCACGTCGTTTACAGGGCGCGGAAGCAGGTATCGAGGCGCTCAAAAGCCAGGTGGACACTTTAATTGTGATTCCCAATGACCGCCTGACCCAGATTGCTGATAAACGCGCCACACTGCAACAGGCGTTTTCACTGGCCGATGATGTGCTGCGGCAGGGTATTCAGGGGATTTCCGAGCTGATTACCGTCCCGGCGCTGATTAACCTGGACTTCGCCGATGTCCGCACTATTATGTCTGAGGGCGGCGCGGCACTCATGGCGATTGGCCGGGCGACGGGTGACGACCGGGCGCGCGCTGCTGCCGAGAACGCTATCAGCAGCAATCTGCTGGATGTGACGATTGACGGCGCGCGCGGCATCCTGTTCAACATCACAGGTGGCCCGGATATGACCCTGTTCGAGATCAACGAGTCAGCGGCCATCATCCAGCAAAGCGCGCATCCTGAAGTCAACCTCATCTTTGGCGCGCAGATTGACGAGAGCATGGGCGATGAAATCCGTATTACAGTGATCGCCACAGGATTTGAGCAAAGCCGGGTGGCGCGTGGGACACTGGCCTCGCAGCCAGCACGTACCCCACAACCGCAGCAGCGCTCGCAGCCTCACCAGCCGCCGCAGTCATCTCAGCGTCCGGTGCCCATGCAACCGCAGCCAGAGATGCAGCCGCAGCAGTACCAGCAGCGTCCGCCTCAGCCTGCACAGCAGCCACCGATGCAGCAGCAGCCTCCTGCACCCCCAGCACAGCAACCACCCGCAGCGCCTCAGACTCCGCCTGCACAGGGGACGGAATACTCCGGTCGGGTTTATGACGAAGACGACATCGAAATCCCGACTTTCCTGCGCAAGCGGCGTTAAACAGGGCGGGTTTCCACCTCTTTCTTCGCAGAACAGGTTTTTATCAGCCAGCGCATCGGGTTTCCGGTACGCTGGCTGTTTTCTAAGAGGACTTTTTCAAAACCTTTCATTTCCTAACCGGAAATTCACGGTATCATAACCAGTAAGTAAGTTACACAGTAAATTATAAAGGCTTATACCAGTGGAAAAAACATCGTCTCTCTCATCCAACGCCTGGCTTTTCGCGGCGATCACCGTAGGGATCCTGGGGCTTTTGACCGTGCTGGGCGGGCTGCCACCCCAGGATCAGATGCTGCCCTTTGTGGCTGGCGCAGCCATCATGATCGCGATCACCGTGGGCATCGGCTTGCTCGGCTGGCATTTACTCGCCCGCCCTATGCCTGCGCAGCACAAACACATTTCCTGGCCTATCCTCAGTGGGTGGGCGCGTCATCTGGCCGCCCTTTTTATGGTGTTAGGTGTGACCAGTATTGCCATCGGCAGCGTGTGGGATGAAGTCTGGCACTCTGAGTACGGTATCCCCTTTGGCGAGGATTTTTTCTGGCGGCCTCATATCATGATGTATTTTGGCTTCACTGTCGTGATCGTCATGGCGGGCTGGGGATGGTTCTCGATCCTCAGAAGCGGCCAGGGCAGCCTGCAACAGCGCTTCCGGGCTGACCCGGTGATGGGCTTTACCATATTGGCGGGGACTTTCCTGGTTTATGCCCTGCCTGCCGACCCGCTCTGGCATGCCGTTTATGGTGAAGACATCACCTCGTGGTCGCTGCCGCATATTGTGCTGCTTCTGATGGTCATGGTGATCGCAATTGCGGCCGTCGCACTGCAATCGTCATTGCAATCTGTGCGTGAGTGGTCCATCGTGCGGGGCATCGGCTGGCGTGATGGCCTGATCGCACTGGCGCTGGTCAGTATGCTGCTGACCTCGATGCTGCTGCTAACGGTGGACTGGTATGGACAGGCCATTGGCGCGGTAGAACGGAGCGTCGTAGCGGAGCGTCCTGACTGGTTACTGACCTCGATGATTATGGGGGTGGCGGTGCTGGTGGCACTGATCGGTGTCCACGCGACCCGCACTGTTGGTTTTGCAACTCTGCTGGGGCTGCTGGCAGTGGCCGGACGTTTGTTCCTGGATAATGTGCTGTCCACCACGCTGCCAGGTGTCAATCCGCTGCTGGTGGCGCTGCCACTGATGATCGCGGTGGACGTGTGGCATGGGCTGTGGCTGCGATATGCGCCGGGTCTCCCGCCCTTCTGGAGTACAGCGCTGGTACTGACCGCTGTGCTGAGCATCTTCAGCCTGCCGCTCGTCCACCAGCTTTTCATCTATCCGACCGTCGATGTGCAGAATGCGCCCATGATGCTGGTCGCTGGCTTACTGACCGCGCTTATCATCGTGTGGATGGGGCAGCAAGTGGGAGGCGCGCTTGCCAGTATCGAGCGGGTAGAGAGTACCGAGCCGCTGGTCGCACCCCGTCTGCGCTGGGCCGACGCGCTGATTTATGTCATTTTTGTGGTCTTCACGATCTTTTTCATTATGACGGCCACTCCGCCTATCGCCTAAACCCGGCCGGACCCATTGCAAAGCACCCAAAGACACACAAAAACTGGTTTTGTGTGTCTTTGTTTTAAAATGCACGCTCGACAGAGAGTCACCAGAGGAGAAATTATGCTGCAAGCCCTGATCTTTGATTTCGACGGCCTGATCTTCGACAGCGAGACACCGGAATATACCTGCTGGCAGGAGATTTATGAGGAATGGGGCGCGGAACTCCCGCTTGCGAAATGGGCCACACTTATCGGGCGTAGCAGTGCCGAAGCGCCGTTTGACCTGTACGCCTATCTTGAGGAGCAGACAGGTCGCATGGTGGAACGCGCGGAGATGCGTGCCCGCCGTCGTGCCCGCTTTTTAGAATGCATCGCACAACAGTCTGCCCTGCCGGGGGTCGAAGCCTGTCTGGACGAGGCAAAACGCATGGGGTTAAAGCTGGCGGTTGCCAGCAGCGGCTCGTGTGATTGGGTCAAAGGTCAGCTCACGCGCCTGAATCTGATCGACTATTTCGATGCGGTCAAATGCGCTGATGATGTGCCGCGCGCCAAGCCTGATCCGGCGCTCTACCTGGCCGCACTCACGGCGCTGGATGTACCTGCCGGACGTGCGCTGGCGCTGGAAGACTCGCCCAACGGCGTGCTGGCCGCCCGACGTGCCGGGTTATACTGTGTGGCCATACCCAATACAATGACTGCCCCGCTGGATTTCTCTCACGCCAATCTGGTGATAAAATCCCTGGTCGAGATGCCTCTGTCCCAGTTAATACGTGAATTCACAACTCACTCTGCGTAACCTATCGCAAAGGTACGACCCATGACCGAAGCTCAGACGATTAATCCCGATTACCTGCCGCTCACGGTGAACTCACTGGCGGAGCAGTTCGCGGCCTGTGGGCTGGCCGCTGGCCAAACTGTGCTCGTCCACAGCAGCCTGAGCAAACTAGGCTGGGTGGCTGGGGGCGAGGTTGCCGTGATTCAGGCCCTGCTCCATGTCCTGACCCCGGCGGGTACACTGATGATGCCTACCCACACCAGCAATAATACAGACCCGGCCCGCTGGCAGCATCCACCGGTGCCGGAAGACTGGTGGCCGATCATCTATGCCCATTCCCCGGCATACGATCCGGCCATTACCCCCACACGCGGCATGGGGCGCATCCCGGAGCTGTTTCGCACCTGGCCCGGTGCGCTGCGCAGCGGTCATCCCGTGGGATCATTCGCCGCGCTGGGCGCACAGGCGGCCTACCTCACCGCCGATCATGACTTGGAAGAATTTACGCCATCCTCTCCCCTCGGCAAGCTCTATGAACTGGATGGCTATATCCTGCTGCTGGGAGTGGGACATAGGAATAACTCATCGCTGCATGTCGCAGAGCATCGCGCCACATTTCCCGGCAAAGGTCGCACCAGAGAGGGCTGTGCAATGCTGGTCGATGGGGTGCGTCAGTGGGTGGAGTACGAGACATTCGAATTTGACACCGATGATTTTGAGGTGATCGGCAGCGCCTATGAAGCGACACATGGCATCCCCCGTCACCAGGTGGGGCGGGCAGAAGCACGTTTTATGCGCCAGCGCCCCCTGATTGACTTTGCCATAGACTGGATGCAGCAGCATCGTGATTTCACAGAGAAAGTAAACCCGGCCTGAGCGATTCGTACAGCAGCAGATTGCTGCACCGCAATCCAGATGGTGCTAGAATAAACAGATTATACGCCAATACCTGAAGGTCGTTATCGCATTATGCAGGAAACCGTCGCCATTATCGAGCGCATCCGCCAAATTAACACCAAAATTCAGCATGTCGAGCTGACAGTCAAGCCGCCACTGAACAAAGCCCTGCCGGGACAGTCGCTCCTTGTGCGAGTGCATTCCGGCTGGCACCCCTATTTACGCGAACAGTGGTGGCCAGTCAGCTTTGCCCCTAACACACTGGTGATTGAGCGTCCCGGTGATGTGCGCTATGATCCCGGCCATGTGGTCTCGGTACTGGGGCCAGTAGGGGAACCGTTCCGTTTTCGCGGGCGGGTGCGTCATGTGCTGCTGCTGGCCTTTGACACACCGCCGACCCTGCTGCTGTCGATGATTCCTATTCTGCTCAACAGCCAGGCCAGTATCACACTGGTGCTGGCCGGCAGCGCGATTACCTATGATACCCGGCATCTGCCGCCAGAGGTCGAGGTGGTGCATGGCGATGCTAATCTCAACTGGCCTAATCGTGTCATGACTATTGGCCTGGTGGATCAGATTTTTGCGGTGGTGCGCCCTGACGACGAAAGTCTGCGCTTTGCACATGTGTGGGGGGCAATCCAGACCTCGCGCGCCGAAATCCCTAAAAATTATCTGTTCGGGGTCTATAACCCCGCGCTGCCTTGTGGCGCAGGTGCGTGTCAGGCCTGCATGATCCGGCTGAAGCAGGGCACCGCGCTCGCCTGCACTCACGGCCCTGCACTTGATCTCACACAGGTGGTATTGTAATGATCCGCTCGGTAGTGGGTTTTTTCGCCCATCCTGCTGATGAAACTATGCTGGCAGGTGGTCTCATCACCCTGCTGACGCAGCAGCGCGCACGGGTGCATATCGTCTGTGCCACACGTGGTGAAGGCGGCGAGCTGGGCGAGCCGCCTGTCGTGCCATATCGTCCGCTGCTGGGCGCGGCACGTGAGGCGGAGCTGCGGGCAGCAGCGCATCAACTGGGCGCATCCGTCGAAGTGCTGGAGTACGTCGATCCCACCATTGGTGATGATGAAGTGCTGTATCCTTTCGCGGCGGACTTTGAGACACTGGCGCGGCAGTTTGCCAGTATCGCCCGCCGCCAGCAGGCGCAGGTCGTTCTCACATATGAGGGCGCTGGCGAGTATGGCCACCCAGCGCATCAACTGGTACACCGGGCAGTGCTGCACGGCGTACAGCATCTGCTGCCGCAGGTACTGGTTTACACAGTGACTGAATCCGTGCCAAACATCGAAGATCGCCTGTGGAACAAAAGTGAAACGGCGCACCTGGCATTGGATATCCGTGCATGGGGTGAGGTAAAAGTCATGGCGATGGAGGCGCATCGTTCGCAGCACGCGCTGTTCCGGCGGCGCAAAAATCTGCAAAGTGTGCGCGAGGCACTCCGCCCGGTAGAGGCAGTTCGGCGGGTGTGGCCACAGACGCATGGCGAACCCCCGCGCGATGCCTTTGCCCATCTGCTGCGCACCGCAGGCGCGTGGGAACCAGAATAAAACACTGTGTGATATACCGCGCGAGAAATACACTTCTGCGTTATAGTCAGCCTGCATCAGCACGTCAAATTGTGATGGCACTGTGATTCATCAGGAAATTATCATGACCAAAAGCCAGGAAACACCATTGCGAACCCCCGACAACCTCAAGCTGCATACGGTGGCCTGGCTGCCGGAGGGAACACCAAAAGCCATTGTGCTGCTGGCGCATGGCATCGGCGAACACAGCGGGCGTTACCTGCATGTGGCCGAGTATCTGAATCGCGGTGGTTATGCGTTCTACGCGCTCGACCATCGAGGGCATGGCCGCAGCGAAGGCCCACGTGCCTATTTCGACAGCTTCGACCAGCCCGTAAACGACCTCAAGCAGTATTTTGATGTCATTCGCCAGCAGCACCCACAGCAGCGCATCTTCCTCTACGGACACAGCATGGGGTCACTCATCAGCCTGATATTCACCCTGCGCTATCAGAACGAGCTGGCAGGACTGATGATTACAGGCAATCCGCTGGCAGTAGAAAGCACATCCTCACCGCTGCTGGTGGCTGCGGGCGGGCTGGTGCAGCGTTTCCTCCCCAGAGCGCCACTCCCGGCCATCCCCAACACCTACCTGTCACACGACCAGGCTATCGTCAGCGGTTACACCACCGACCCGCTGAATTATGCCGGTCCGGTTTATGCACGTATGGGGCATCACATCGTGCAGGAAAGCCGCAAAGTGCGCACACGGTTGGCCGAGCTTACATTGCCTATCCTCATTATGCACGGCCTGGGCGATAGAATTTGCCCGCCTGCTGCCAGCGAATGGGTTTATGAGGCGGTGAGATCAACCGATAAAACACTGAAGCAGTACCCCGACCTCTACCACGAAATTCATAACGAACTGGATAAAGAACCTGTACTGGCCGCACTTCTTCAATGGTTAGATGCACATTAGTCCAATTAAGACTAAAGACGGATTGACACATTTGTGCGACTGATTTAGGCTAGGCGGGTATCCGCATCAATGGAATGGAAACCTGTATGAAAACACGCGCCTGGGCGATGTTCTGGTTTATCGGCCTCATCTGGGGGTCTTCATTCATGTTCATCAGCGTCAGTGTAAAGGAATTTCGCCCGATAGAAGTGGTTTTTATCCGCACCGCGATTGGGGCAATCGGTCTGTGGGCAGTCATCTTCGCCCGCCGTGTCCGCGTGCCATCAGACTGGCACACCCTGCGCGCGCTGGCTATTATCGGTCTGGGCAATGTCCTCGCGCCGTTCCTGCTTATTAGCTGGGGTGAGCAGCACATCAGCAGCGGCATGGCCGCCGTGCTGCAATCCACCGCGGCATTATTTACACTGGTGATCGCGCACTTCGCTTTTACCGATGAGCGTATGACAGTACGCAAAATCGTCGGCCTGCTAACCGGTTTTGTAGGCGTGGTTGTGCTGTTCAGTGATGAACTGGTCGGGGGAGAATCGTCACTGGCGC
>JBGSXK010000037.1:0-2851 GCA_041751455.1 Anaerolineae bacterium | reverse complement strand
TCGACAGACTCGGTGTTAATGCCCGCCCGTGCCAGCAAAAATGGGCTGTACAGGAAAAAAAAGACCAGCGCGATCATCAGCGCCAGGCCAAGCGACACCAGCAGCGGCAGCCAGCTATCGCGCTGGCGCAGGCGTGCCCGCCACAATAGCGGCAGCATCACCAGCGCACCGATCACCAACCCGCCCCAGGCAGCACGCGAGAAAGTCAGCCCTAATGCCCATAAGCCCAACAGCAGCAGCAGCGTCCCCACCCACCACACAATCAACCGCCGTGCCAGCAGCCATGATCCCACCGCCAGCAGCCCGACAACCAGAAAGCCTGCCAGCATATTTGGGTGCGGCAGCAGGCCGTAAGGCCGCAGCCAGCGCAGGCCATCCGCCTGTACGATGCTGACACCGCGTGCGTTCACGTCCAGCTTAAATTCACCCAGCACCTGCAGGCCGAGATCACCCTGCTGGGCGGTTTGCAACAGTGCCAGCAGGCTATTCCAGCCCAGCCCGATGATGAGCGCCAGCGCCAGCGCACGGCGCGGCGGGCTGGCACTGGCGACGACCACTGCAAACAGCACACTGATACCTAATTGCAGCGCCGCAGTCTCCCCTACTTCCGGGTTTTCCAGACGGCGGAATGCCCAATGCGTACTGGCAAAAGCCCATAACGCCAGCAGCAGCAGCGCCAGCGCCCATATCCGCCGTACCCGGTCACGGCGCACCTCCGCAAGGCCGGGCAGCCGCAGCATCAACCACCAGCCTATCGTCCATAACATGGGCAGCAGTATCAGGAAGCGGGCGAGATACAGCGGTGGGAGCAACGGCGGTCTTTGTGGCAGGCGATACCAGACCGGGATGAGCAAAAACGTGACAAAAATGCCGAGGTGAATGGGCAACAGGCGGTTCTGGAAGAAAATCAGTGAACGCAATGGGGCGACCTCTTTGCGAAATGCACCTGCTGGGCAGCGTGGTTGTGCTACCCAACAGGGCGATAATCATAACGAAGGTTGCCCGGTTGTGAAAGCCGGATACAAGTTAACGGCGGCGTGTGCGGGCGCGCAGGCTGAAGACGGCAAGCGTAAACGTGATGACCGCGATCAAGATCGACACCAGCAGACCACGCAGCAGCGCTTCGGCATCCCACCCACTGTTAAGCAAGGCGCGTGTGGCCTCCAGCAGATAGGTGATAGGGTTGTATTCCGCCGCAGTTCTGATCCAGCCTGTAAGTAGTTCAGTGGGAGTAAACGAGGCAGTAAGGAAGGTCAGGGGAAAAAACAGGAAGGACGCGCCGTTGGTGGCTGCCGCGCTGTTGGTGTATAAAGCTACCGCAACCACGAACCCCGCCAGCGCCAGCCCAATAAGCAGCGCGTAACCCAACAGCACCAGCAGACCGAGGAAGCCTGTCGCTGGTTCCAGCCCCATAAAAAGCGCAATCACCAGCAGCGGTACTGTCTGAATGACCAGCGCGATCGCCGACGCGATGATCGGCCCCAACAGCAGCGCGGCACGGCTGACCGGCGTGAGCAGAAGTTTATCGAAGTATCCGGTTTCAATATCCCGAATAATCGCCTGCCCGGCGGTGCCAGAGGCGCTCAAAGCCGTACTGATGACCGAAAGCGGCAGGATAAAACCCAGGTAGCTCTGGCCTTGCAGGAAGAACACCGCTGCACCGCTGAGGGTTCCGTTATAGACCAGCAGGAAGAACACACCCAGAATAATAGGCAGGCCCCAGGTGGGTTCCCGGAACAGCAGTATCAGGCTGCGCCGGGTGAACATGACCACCTGAAGGAGAAAAGGCATGGTGGCCGAGCGCTTCATAGACTGATCCAGAGATTTGGATGGTGATGCCGTTAAAATACTCATGATGACCCCTTTGACAATCAAATTGACGACAGAAATGTAATGAGCTAAGCGACCTGACTGGAAGAGCTGCTGTTTTCGCTGGTAAAACGCTGACCTGTCACCTGGAGGAACACGTCATCCAGGGTGGGCTGCGTCAGTGTGAGCGAGAGAGGGGTGATGCCCGCGCTTTGCAGGCGGTTCACCACTGCCGGGACTGCTGCGGCGGCGTTATTTAGGTACAGGCGCAGGGTATGACCGTCAATCTGGGTACGTGTCACCATAGCCTGCAACTCGGCCAGCGCCTGCTCCATGCCTGCGTCTTCCGCCAGGGTAACGTTGATGGTTTCACCGCCCATCTGCGCTTTGAGGTCAGTGGGTCTGCCCTCCACCGCGATTTTCCCCTGGTTGATGATGGCAATCCGACCCGCAAGCTGGTCAGCCTCTTCGAGATATTGGGTCGTCAGAAAGATGGTCACGCCAAGCTGTTCGTTCAGCCGCCGGACTTCTGCCCAGATGTCACGGCGACTGGCCGGATCCAGCCCGGTGGTGGGTTCATCCAGAAACAGCACCAAAGGCTCATGAACCAGCGCCAGAGCGAGGTCCAGGCGGCGACGCATTCCTCCGCTATATTTACCCACCGGACGGCTGGTGAACTCCGTCAGCCTGACCAGTTCCAGTAGTTCATGTGCCCGCTGAAGGGCTTCTTTGCGTGACATACCGAAGACACGCCCCTGGATGGTCAGCAGTTCTAGCGATTTCATCAACGGGTCAAGGCCGATTTCCTGCAATGCCACCCCGGCCATGCGGCGCACTGCTCCCGCCTGCGTCATGATGTCGTATCCCCCTACTGTGGCTCGGCCTGCGGTAGGCAGGCTGAGCGTGGTAAGGATGGAGACAATGGTACTTTTGCCCGCACCATTCGGCCCCAGCAACCCCGTGATGCCCGGTCGAATCGTCAGGTTGACGTCCGATAAAGCTCGAAAGTCGCCGTAATCTTTTGTCGTGCAGAGACTGTCGC
>JBGSXK010000036.1:0-2795 GCA_041751455.1 Anaerolineae bacterium | reverse complement strand
CTTTACAATACGCGGACAAGCATCACCTGCTCGCGCACGGATCGTGCAGCCACCCTGAATGTTACGGGACAATCGAAGTGAAGTGTGTCACAATAATATTGTTCCCAGGTGAACAATGTTGTGTTCAGTCCTATTGACACCGGACACCAAATTTTATGAGGAAATGGAATGGATGTTTTTGGACTGCGGGAGCAGCTCACCCGCGATTATTCGAACTATGCCAGCAGCTTTATTCAAATCCGCGATCAACGCCTGTATGAATCAGTTCATCAGAGCTTAAATGAGGGGGTCTTCTGGCCGGACCCGCTTATCCAACTCAATCCCAGCTTCGAAATCGGTGGCACGGTGAATGAACTGGTCACTGAAGGTATCCTGCACGAAGAATGCCATCGCATCTTCCTCAAAGACAAGCAAAAAGGCGGACAGACCCTGCGCTTTCACCGTCATCAGCGCGAAGCCATTGAGATTGCCCGGCAAGGACACAATTACATTCTCACCACGGGTACGGGGTCGGGCAAAAGTCTGGCGTACATCGTGCCGATTGTGGATCACGTCCTGCGGCGAGGCAGTGGACGCGGCATTCAGGCGATCATCGTCTACCCGATGAATGCACTGGCGAACAGCCAGGCCGGGGAACTGGAGAAATTCCTCAACGACGGCTATGCACCGGGAAAAGCACCGGTGACTTTTGCCCGTTACACCGGGCAGGAGAATGAAGAAGAGCGCCAGCGTATCATGACGCATCCGCCGGACATCCTGCTGACCAACTACGTCATGCTGGAACTCATCATGACACGCCCACGCGAGCGCACCCTCATCGAACGGGCGAAGGGGCTGCGTTTTCTGGTGCTGGACGAACTGCACACCTATCGCGGACGGCAGGGGGCGGATGTGGCGCTGCTGGTGCGGCGCGTGAGCGACCGGCTGGAAACGCCGGAGCAGAAGCTGTTGTTCGTCGGCACATCGGCGACGCTGGCCAGCGAGGGCAGTTACGACGAACAGCGAGCGCAGGTTGCCGAAGTTGGTACGCAGATTTTCGGCGCGGCGGTGCTGCCGGAACAGGTCATCGGCGAAACGCTGAGACGTGCCACACCCGGCATGATCGACACAGCCGCGCTCAGGTCAGCGGTGGCGCAGGGTGATGATCTCATCGCGCCAACGGATTACGCGGGATTTGTGGCGCACCCGCTATCCTCGTGGATCGAAAGCACATTCGGCTTGCAGGAGAAGGACGGGCGCCTGACACGGCAGGAACCACGCAGCATCCAGACTGCCGCCGAGGAACTGAGTCAGATGACAGGTACTCATCAAGCAACCTGCGCAGATGTCATCAGGAACTGGCTGATGGCGGGTTATCGGTGTGAACCCAACCCGAACACGGGTTTTGCGCCCTTCGCTTTCCGCCTACACCAGTTCATCAGTCCTGGCGATACTGTCTACAGCACTATCGAACCGGAAGATATGCGCTACATCACGCTACAGGGACAACGCTTTGTGCCCGGCGACCGCGACAAAGTATTGTTTCCGCTGTGTTTCTGCCGTGAGTGCGGGCAGGAATATTACACGGTTCGCATCACGACCAACACCGATGGCGAACGCCGGCGGGTGATGCCGCGTGACTTCAGCGACCGCCTGCCAGATGAGGACAGCGAGGCCGGCTATCTGTACATTGGCTCCCACAAACCCTGGCCACAGGATTTTGACGATCTCATCGAAGGCGAGCGCCTGCCGGATGACTGGCTGGAAGAGCGCAACGGGGTGCGCCGCATCCGCTCGCACCGGCGTGAAAAGCTGCCACATCATGTGCGTGTCTTCCCATCCGGTGAAGAAGATGCTGATGGGCAGGAATGCGTTTATATCGCGTCACCATTTATGTTCTGCCTGAACTGCGGTGTGTACGTCTTCAAACCAAATCGGACAGGAGAAGCCTCCGTCAGGTGATTGAATTAAATAGACAGAGATGGCCTGGCTTCTTCGATAAGCAATGAAACTTATGTAGTCTAGGTTGCCAAATCTGCTTGGCGTATGGGCGCTTGGCAAGTCATAATTGATAAGCGCTCTACTAAACTTGTAAGTTCCGAGAGATACATATGTTGTCTAATGAGGTAATCTTAACTTTGAGAAATAATCAGATACTAGCAACCAAAGAAGAGGTACGAAACTTTGACATAGCCTTAAGTGCTTTAACTGAACAACCCTTAGATACTCAAATAAGTTTAATACCTGAGATTTTCTTTGTATTTAATGACTCCTGCATCTATTTTGAGGTCATGTGGGGATTACTTCACTACGTAGAGTCCTTAGGTATAGAGGAGTATGTGCCTGCTTTAGTCGAAGTTACCCCAGAGCTTTCAAAAAGTGTAAATGATTGGTTGGAAAAGTTCTATATTCGGCTTCTTATTTCTGAGAATGGTCGAGTGCTTCTCAGGTCAATATTATTACACACTCAAAAAGATATTCTAAGTGCTGTGGACGAACTCCTAGCAGGTGTTGCTACCAAACATGCAGGAGATTTTACTGAGAGAGTGGCTTTTGTTCTGTCGAAAAACAAAAGAGCTTGATAGGAAGAAATACTCAGGCAAACGAATAATCCCTGCCACAATTTATCAGTGAAGCCCTACTCGCTCCCACTGTGATCGATGTGGCGTTCCGAGGTGCGCAGTTCGGTGAGGCGTTCCTGCGGAACCTGGTCGCCAGCATCGGCGGGTCGGTGGCGGAGTAGATTTGGTCGTTGACGCACTAACACTGAATTTCGTATACAATGATGATACGTCAAGATTGAGGGCGGACGATTA
>JBGSXK010000035.1:0-3436 GCA_041751455.1 Anaerolineae bacterium | reverse complement strand
GACCGTCGCGCATCACCTAGAACACATTTATGATAAGATCGGCATTTCCAGCAGGGCAGCGGCGGTATTTTTTGCAATGGAACACGAGCTGATCCCCTAAGCCAGTTTATACCTTAAAAAACAGCGTAGACTAACAGGGCTTCGAACCGGAAGCCCTGTTGCATTTCAAAAATGGGCAGTTTTGCCCATGAATGCAGGCTTCTATTTTCCTAGAATAGGAAGTGGGTCAGTCCCGAAACCTGGAGAAATAAATGGTGGAAAGACCTGTTCGACTAGGACAGGCAACTGTCAATCAACGAAGGGAAGACAGACTACCAACATTGAGTTGTCCGAAATGAAAAGACGGCATCAGGAGGTCATTATGAATACATTTATGGATTCGAGTCAGGCGAAGCGGATTCAATCTTGGCCCGCGTCATTGCAGAATCTCATTTCCCTGCCGCTGTTGGCGTTCATCACTATCGTGGTTCTGCTGGGTGTGAACTTCGTCGCTGTTCGCTTCAGCAATGCGGAATTGTCGCCGTTTTGGGGAGCATTCCTACGATTTACTATTGCATCTTTCATTCTATTCATGATTGTGCTGTTCCGACGTTTGTCTTTGCCGCGGGGCATGGGGCTTGTTGGCGCATTTCTGTACGGGATACTCGTTTTCGGTGGCACCTACGCATTCGTGTACTGGGCGTTGCTATACGTCCCGTCCGGCATAGCTTCAGTGATGTTTGCCACGATTCCACTCATTACCCTGTTCATAGCTGCCCCGTTCAAACTGGAGCGGCTGACCTGGCGCGGTTTATTCGGCGGGATACTGGTACTTATTGGGATAGGTATCGTCTTTCAGGAGCAGTTGCAGGCAGATGTTCCACTGGCATCTCTTGTAGCCCTTACACTGGCAGCTATCTGTGCCGCGCTTTCCGGTATCGTCATCAAGCGTTTTCCCAGGAGCCATCCCATATCCACAAATGCCGTGGCAATGGCGGTTGGCGCAGCTCTGCTGGTTGTCATCTCTCGCAGTGCAGATGAATCCTGGCATCTACCCATACTGCCTGAAACCTGGAAAGCGCTTGCCTGGTTGATTATGAGCGCCATAGGCGCTTTTATCCTGATGGTGTGGCTGCTCTCCAAATGGAAAGCATCTGCCGTTTCTTACTCAACAGTGCTTACGCCGCTGGTGACGGTGGCAGTGGCGAGTTTGTTAGCCGGAGAGCAGGTGACGCTCCCGTTTGTTATTGGCGGAGCGTTCGCTTTAGGCGGGGTCTATTTTGGTGCATTGACAGGCCAGACCGATAATGAGCCGAAGAAACAGGTTGTGGCTGAGGAATTATCAGAGGCAAAACCGACCTAAAGCTTATTTAAAAATTAGGCAGTGAGGCGGTTGAGTAAACGACGGATGGAAGCCAGATAGACCAGCGCCTCACTGCTTCTGAAACACCGCTCATAATCCTTGCTCAAACGCCTGTAACGACCAAGCCAAGCAAAGGTACGTTCGACCACCCAGCGGCGTGGCAGCAACTTGAAGCCTGGGCGGGCGTCAGTCCGTTTGGCCACCACGAGCTGAATGCCATACGCGTTCTGCACCGTCGGCATCGATGAAACCGAACGCTACCACAACCCGAAAGACCCCGGAATGCAGCAGATACGCCAGCTCCTTAACAGCGGCTACAAGCAGGGGATGCCCGCCATCCGTGTGACCGGTGATGATCTGAAACCGCAGGCGTTTGATGTGTATTCGCCTAAGATTCTGGCGGCGATCATGGGACTGGAGGATATTCTTGCCAGCCGCTGTATTGCCATCCCGATGCGCCGTACCACCAACAAGATGCCATCCTTTCCACCGGACTTTGATGGAGCGTCAATCCGGCATCAGCTCTACACGCTGACGCTGACACACTTTCAGAGCGTGTATACCAACTACTTTGAGCGCTCTGAACTGCACAAACTCCACAACCGATCTGGTGAGCTATGGTCGCCATTGGTCGCGCTGGCGGCATTCTTTGAAGAGCAGGGGGTGTGACCGGTTTACTGGATGCCATCTCGGACGCGGCGGAGTGGGATGAGCAAATCAGCGAAGGCAAGTCACTCAGTGAGCGTGAAGAGGCAGTCTTGCAGGCGCTGGAAATCATGACTCGCAATCAGCCTGAATGGATCAAGGCGACCGATTTACGTGAGCAGGTACGCGATTTGCTCGGATACCCGAAAGAGCAAATGGGACATGCCCAATGGATCGGCCACATTCTCAATCGGGTGCAGTTGGTGAATCGCAACCATCGTAAAGCTTATTCTGGTGGACAGATGTATAGTGTCAAACGTGAGGATGTTCTCGACCTGATGCGTCGCTACGACGTAAGTGGGGTTGAGCTATAAACCAACCATAGTGGCAAAACTGACCATACTGACCACTCCTTCGGCTGAGAAAATGGTCAGCATGGTGGGTTGTGGTCAGTTTCAAGAAAAATAGATGTGTTAACCGCTATTGCGCGGCATTGCGAGCAACTGGCATCATCCACTGATAGAATCGATGCTTGACAATCTCAGTTGCGATCACATACAACACCGTGATTGCAATGAGCAGCAGTGTAATAAAGGGCAGCGGCACAAAATCAAACAGGGCGTTGATGGGTAGATAGGGCAACAAGAATGTAAGTGCGGCGACAGCAACCGTTGACCACCACAGCCAGCCGGTGCGGAATTGCGCTGGTGAGGCGTTGAGCAACCACAACAGCACGCCAAACGTCAAAAAATCAAATATGGAGCTTAGTAAGCCAAAGACGATCATGAAGTTCCGAATGAGCTTAACATCCCAGCGATGCGGCCTGTCAATCCATTCCTGGTCGACGTTATCACTCGCCAGTGCAATGCCTGGAATATCGGAGAGGAAGTTGTTCAGTAAAATCTGCTTGGCAAGCATTGGCAAAAATGGCAAAAACAGCGACACACCCGCCATGCTGAACATATTGCCAAAGTTGGCGCTAGTCGTTGTAAAGACATACTTAAGGGTGTTGGCAAAAGTCTTGCTCCCAAGGATGATGCCGTCGCGCAGCACGTTCAGACTATGCTCCATCAGCACAAAATCAGCCGCTTCCTTCGCTACATCAACCGCCTGATCCACCGAAATACCCACATCGGCTACATGCAGTGCCGGAGCATCGTTGATGCCATCCCCCATATAACCCACAACATGCCCGGTTTTTTGCAGCGCCCGGATGATGCGTTCTTTCTGGTTCAGATCAATTTCAACAAATAGATTGGTGCGCTCAGCAAGCTGCCACAAAGCTTCATCCCGCAGCGCGTTCAACTGTGAACCCGACAAAACACCTGTCAGCATTAGTCCCACTTGTTGCGCCACATACTGAGCTACCAGCGGGTTATCGCCTGTGATAATCTTAAGTTCTACGCCCAATTCTCCAAGATCAGTCAGTGTATGCTGCACGTCAGCTTT
>JBGSXK010000034.1:0-8487 GCA_041751455.1 Anaerolineae bacterium | reverse complement strand
ACTTAAAAGAAGCGGTGCTGCACCTGGGTGGGGCAGCACCAGCGCGCCGGGCGACCCTGCTGAGGACAGACGGCGCTCATCATATGCAGGCGGGCGCGCCGGTTTTCGCATCACTTTCAACACCGCGCGGCTGGCTGTCGGAACCTGACCCGGCGGTGCTGCGGGCCGGGCTGGTGGCCGACCTGGCGCTGGCGCTGGATGCGTACCAGTTGGACGAGACGATTGCTTACCTGACAGCGGATGCACTGCCACAATCGGTGTGGGTACGAAGCTGGAAAGTGCTGGATTGGATGCCGCTTCATCTTAAGCGGCTGCGAGCTTATCTGCGTGCGCAGCAGGTAGGGCGAGTCACGGTGAAGAAGCGTGGGGTGTCGCTGTCACCAGAGGAGGTGATGGCAGCGCTGAAGCTGAAGGGCAGCGCCAGTCGTACTCTGGTTTTAACACGCTGCCAGCACCAGCATTGTGTGATGATCTGCGAAGACCGGGTGTATTAAGCCGGACGGCTGCAATCGCAGTGGGGGCAGGTGGGATAGGTGGTCTTTAAGCCATATTTGGATTTGCGACAGTCACGCTGGAAGGCTTTTTCCTGCCGGTAGAGCGTAACAATATAGCGACCACATTTGCACAGGACAATGGTAGTGCCTGTGAGCTGCCACAGGCGGTCATTACCGGGAGTCTGGTGTGGGATATTTTTGGCACGCAACTGGCAGAAAATGACCCCTGTGCGCCGCACCCGTTCTCCGTAACGCATGATGCACTCAATATCTTCTTTAGAAAGGTTACGTTGTGCCGAGCGCTGCACCGCGTGTGTACTTAAAACGTAAGCATCCATAGCGCCTACCTCAAAAAATTCTAGTCTACCCCTCTTACTACTTACGACGCTGCTGCATATATCACGTCATTATATTATGGTTTTTGGATTTCAATTGTAAAAAATTTCCTTATTCCGAAAGACAGGCTGAAATGATAGTTCTATCGGAAAAGGCCAGGATGCTGTTTTGCACGTTGTGGAAGAGGTGCCAGGCTGGCGCGCAGCATGTGGCGGGCCTGTGTCACCACTGCGCTGTGGAGATCGTCTGATGCGCAAACCGGCTGGCCATAAGCTAACTGTACGATGTTATTCTGGTAGCGCCGCAGCAGGAACTGGAGGCTGGCCGCCACCCAATCGCGGTCTTTGGGGGTGCGGTAGAGGTGTGTAATGGGGTGACGCAGCGCGGCGGGCGAGAGTACACCGCTGGCGATGACGGGCAGCACCTGCAACCCCGGCACCAGCCGCGCCAGTAAAGTGCTGCTGTGCGACCAGCCCGCCAGCGTCTCGGCGGCATCGGCGTAAAGCGCCGGGTCGCGTTCAATCGCACCATAGGGGAAGGTCAATACAGCACCGCCTGCGCGGAGATGCTGCGCCACCGCCCGCAGCGCGCCTACTCGCTCGCCCTCAAACTCGGAGACATAAATCAGATAGCGCTCGATATTCGGCAGCAGGCGCAGGAGGCCGCGGTCTGCCGCGATAATGCGCAGGTCTTCGCGCCCCAGGGTGGCAAAGATCGCCATCGCGTCCGTCAGGCCGGGGTGATTGCTGACGACCAGCAGCGGCCCCTGCGCGGGGATGTGCCCCTGCCCGCTGACACGGATGCCGCCTGTCACCTGGGACATCAACCATTGTGAAGCGGCGGTTAAGCCCTGCTCGCCCACACGCATGTCATAATCCAGCACCACACCGGAAAGCTGGCGCACGAGGGGATAAATCCCGTGCCGAGCCAGCCAGCGTACCCCATGTCGTGAGTGGAGCTGAAACGCCTTGAGCATTTCCTCCATGTTGAGCGCCGTGAGCGTATCCAGCGGGTAGTCGGGGGGCCATTGGCGGGTCATAGGATGATCCTGAGGTGAAGGTGAACAGGCGGGCTGATTGTACCCATCATGGTTTAGAACGCAGCAAATAGCAGATGAGAGATGGGAAAAGAAACGCAGAGCTGCTGGCGCAGGTTCCTCTGATTTTATGTCCTGTTGTGAGGGGAAGTGAGGCAGCTCAGATCGCTGGAGGAATGAATTTTCGGTTCATCCCCCCAGCAGCGCCCCATAAGCAGATCGTCGAGGAGTTCGACGATAGCTGTGAGTATAAATGAACAGCGCAACAGAATCGCAACAGCGGCAGGCTGGAAGCGCGTGATCTTTTATCCCCTGGCCTGCAAAGCCGCCATCGCCGCCCGCATCTGGGCGAAGTGCTGGCGATCATGCCGGGGATTTTCGATCAACAACTGCGCGACCTGCTGGTAGCCACGGCGATTATGGGTTACGAAGTCCTGTGGCAGCGCCGCGGCCAGCGCTATGGTCGCCGCTTTCGTCCGGCGGTATTCCGCCGCCAGCGCGGGCGAGATGGGAAAGACGGCCAGCGTGCCCAACAGGTGCATGGGGCCGTTATCCGGCCAGGGCACATTGTCCTCGCCGCCTACGATGCTCCATATCTGCATATGGATGTGACGCTCTGTCCAGATCAGATGCGCAATATTTTCGTTCACGCTCCATTCGTCCGGGGCGGGACGCTGGGAGAGCAGTGCTTCCGGCGGTGGCTCAAAGAGCGCGTGGAGTTCGGCAACCAGCTCGTCAGTGACGGCTTGCAGCGCTTCGGCCAGCGCGGCGGGGGTCGCGGGCAGTTCTGGCACGGGGCGTTTGGTCAGGGTCATACGGGTGGTGTGCTTCTCGCTGCCCCGATAAAACTCCACATCGACTGTATCGCCGCCGTCATAACGTGCGAGAGCGGCCTGCATTGACGGGAAGTCTGTTACAGGTTTTCCGGCAACATTCACGAGGACATCATCGGCCTGCAAGCCTGCCTCCGCCGCACCCATGCCTTCGACCACGCCAGTCAGTAATGTGCCTTCCGTCACGGGGACACCCAGCCGGGCGGCGGCTTCCGTCGTGAGCTGCTGTGGATAGATGCCGAGCATCGGGCGGCGCATCAGGCGCGCATCCAACCCGGTTTCCAGCAGGTATCTGAGGTTGGGCAGGCCGCTGGCCCAACCGTTGCGCAGGTCGCGTGTGGCGCGTTCCCACTCTGCGCCTTCGCCGATGCCCTCATGTACAAGTTCAACTTTTGTGCCCTTCTCATCCGGGGTGAATGTCACTGTGACCTGCGTCGTCCCCGGTTCATTGCTACCCTGCCAGGTAAACGCTGCGCACTTGCCCGGTTCTAACACGGTAAACTGCCCGGCGGCATGAAAGCCCCCATTCCATGCTGCCAGATAGCTGCCTTTCACCCGCGCATTTACATAACTGTGGTCGCACAGCCAGGCACGCAGCAGATTGGCCTGGGTAAAGGCGCGGTAGACCTGCTCCGGCACAGCCTGAATAGTTTCGGTAAACACCAGCTTTTCGGTCATGAAATCCCCTGTCCGTATGCAAACATGGCGCAGATTGTACGCTGTATTTACCTGGGGATACAAAGTTATGTTCAGGTCCTGATCAGCAGCCGATACATCAAAAAGGGGCTGAAGCTCCTCTCGAAGTCCAGCCCCCGCACACAAGGTTGGGAGTTTGTGGAAATTTGTGATTATGACAGGCTGCAAGGCAACCTATCCAGATATGATTAAACCGCAAAAAGTGCCTGGCAGCATCCCCAGGAAGCCTGAACAAAGCTCCAATCGAATGCCGAAAGGGATTTCCGACTTTTGACGGATGGACAGGCACGAGGCTTATACACCAGCGGTAGAAGGCGCTTTGCTGCGCACATAATGGTCAAGCTGCTGGAGTTCCTGCTTATAGATACGGGGAGTGATGAATGGGTTCATCAGCCGTTCCATAAAACCCCTTACACCGGGGCTGAGCTGGAAATTGGTGGCGATGGTGACGCGGGAGTGCTGACCATCCGCTATCGGATCGACGGTGAATGTCGTGACGGTGCCGCGCTCAATATCGGTTTCCATGAGTACCTGACCCGGTTTTGGCTCTGTCACGACCATGTGAAATATGTTTTTCGTCCCCATCACGTTCATTTCCACGCGAATACGGGTTCCCTCGCCCTGGCCGCCTTCTTCAACGACGAGACTGGTGAAGTAGGGCCTGGGCAGGATGGCCGGATGCCCGACCCGGTAGTCTGATAATACGGCGTAGATCGCGTCGGGCTGCGCCGCGATTACCTGCGATTCTTTGATATAGATGGTGCTCATGGGGTGCTCCTGGGCTGCTGGGTGATGACACTTCAACGGTAATGCTATTATCGTGAAAAATTACGCAAAGTGCATCCGGCTTTAGGGTAATTGGTCTCTCCACCTTTTGGCGGAGATGCCTGTGAGGGTTACAATTACGTTCGTTGGCGCAGGACGATATCGAGGTCGTCTCTGCAAATCCTATATAAAATCATGGGGAAAAACTTATGGCAGATTCACCGGAAATTCGGGATCGGGTGCGGGAAAAGCTGAACGCGCGCAGCCGCACACTGGTCGAGGGCGCAGAACGCGCCGGCGCACGCGCGATGCTGAAGGCAATTGGCTTTAACGATGATGACCTTGCCAAGCCGATTATCGGTATCGCCAATACGTGGACGGAAATCGGCCCGTGTAACTTCCACCTGCGGCGGCTGGCCGCGAAGGTGAAAGAGGGTATCCGCGCCGCCGGGGGCACCCCGATGGAGTTTAATACGATCAGTATTTCGGACGGTATTACGATGGGGACAGAAGGCATGAAGGCCTCGCTCATCAGCCGCGAGATGATCGCAGACTCGATTGAACTGGTGGCGCGCGCCAATTACTTTGATGGTGTGATCGCGCTGGCGGCCTGCGACAAGACCATGCCGGGCACGATTATGGCGCTCATCCGCCTCAATGTGCCCTCGCTGATGCTGTACGGCGGCACGATTATGCCCGGCAGCTATAAAGGCGAGGATATTGACCTTGTGACCGTGTATGAGGCGATTGGCGCGCATGGCAGTGGCAAGATCAGCGACGAAGAACTGAAGGCGATTGAGAATGTTGCCTGTCCAGGGCCGGGCGCGTGTGGTGGACAGTTCACCGCGAACACAATGGCGACGATTGCCGAAGTCATGGGTATCTGCCCGGTGGGGATGGCCGATGTCCCGGCGGAAGACCCTAAGAAAAATGATGTTTCTTATCGCGCGGGTGAGCTGATGCTCAAGCTCATCGAGATGGATCTGCGCCCGGATAAAATCGTGACGCGCAAAGCGCTGGAAAACGCCATTGCCAGCGCCGCCGCCACAGCAGGCAGCACCAACGCGGTACTGCATACGCTGGCTTTTGCGCGCGAGGCGGGCATCGAGTTTACGATTGACGACATCGAAGCCATCAGCCACCGCACCCCCATCATTACGGACATGCGTCCGACCGGGAAATATGTCGCGGTTGATCTGTATAAAGCGGGCGGCGTGGCGCTGGTCAGTAAACGGCTGATTGATGGCGGCCTGATGCACGGCGATACCCTGACCGTGACCGGGCGCACATTGGGCGAGGAAGTCGCCGATGCCACAGAGACTCCCGGCCAGCAGGTGGTGCGACCGCTCGACCAGCCGATTAAGTCAGGTGGCGGGCTGGTGATCCTCAAGGGGAATCTCGCCCCGGATGGCGCGGTGGTCAAGCTGAAGGGCACAGAGCCGGATTATCATCGCGGCCCGGCGCGCGTGTTCGACTGTGAAGAAGACGCTTTCGAGGCAGTGCAGCAGCAGCAGATCAAAGCTGGCGATGTGGTGGTCATTCGTTATGAGGGGCCGGTGGGTGGGCCGGGGATGCGCGAAATGCTTCAGACCACCGCGGCGATTGTCGGGCAGGGGCATGGCAATGATGTGATGCTCATCACCGATGGACGTTTCAGCGGCGGCACACGCGGCCTGTGCATTGGCCATATCGCACCGGAAGCGATGGTCGGCGGGCCGTTAGCCCTGCTTCAAGAGGGTGATATCATCGTGGTGGATGTGGAAAAGCGCACACTGGATGTGGAACTGAGCGCGGAGGAGATCGCTGCCCGGCGGGCGCAGTGGGTCGCGCCGAAGCCGCATTACCCCAGTGGTGTGATGGCGAAATATGCTGCGACGACCCGCCAGGCCAATGATGGCGCAGTGACGAACCTGTTTTAACGCTGCTTTTGATGGGGCGGGAATGAAACCCGCCCCTGTGTGATGGTTGTGGGAGGTTACAGGCGCTCGGCGATGCTTTTGGCCTGCGTATAGAGCAGCAGGTAATCCGGCCCGCCGGTCTTGCTGTCTGTGCCGCTCATATTGAAGCCGCCGAAGGGATGAATGCCCACCAGCGCCCCGGTACATTTGCGGTTGAGATAGAGATTGCCCACATGGAACTCGCGCCGTGCCTGTTCCAGCCGTGGGCCATCCTGGCTAAAGAGCGCGCCGGTCAACCCGTATTCGGTGCTGTTGGCGATATTCAGCGCGTCTTCATAGTCGCGCGCGCGGATGAGCGCCAGCACCGGGCCGAAAATCTCCTCCTGGGCGATGCGCGCATCACCAGGGACATCGCCAAAAATTGTTGGCGCGATGAAGTAGCCGCTGCCGGGCATTTCCAGGCGATGCCCACCCAGCAGCAGCTTCCCTTCCTGGGTGCCGATCTCGATATAATCCATGATTTTGCGCAGGGCATCGCTGTCCACGACTGGCCCCACATCAATATGGGTGCCTTTGTCCGGCGTACCCACCTTGAGTTTACTTGCCAGCTCGACCACACGCCCGGCCACCTGATCGTACACTTCGTTGACTATAATCGCACGTGAGCCTGCTGAGCATTTCTGCCCCTGAAAGCCAAAGGCGCTGATGACGATGTCCTGCGCGGCGGCTTCCAGGTGGGCGGTTTCATCGACAACGACCGCATCCTTGCCGCCCATTTCCAGAATGGCGCGCTTCAGCCACTTCTGCCCCGGCTGAATGACCGAGGCTTTGTTGAAAATCTGCAAGCCTACATCCCGCGACCCGGTGAAACTGATATAACGGGTGCCGGGATGCTCGACCATTCGCGCACCGACCACCTCGCCCGGCCCGGTGACAAAATTCAGCACTCCGGCGGGCAGCCCGGACTGCCACATCAATTCTGCCACCTTGTAGCCGCACAGCGGGCTTTGCTCGGCGGGCTTAAAGACGACGGTATTGCCCGCCACCACCGACGCGGCGATCATCCCCAACGGAATGGCACAGGGGAAGTTCCAGGGTGGGATAACTGCGCCCACGCCCAGCGGGATATAATGCAGTTCCAGTTGTTCAGGCGGGTAGGGGACAAGCTGATCGCTGGCATCGGCAATACGCAGCATCTGCCGGGCATAATATTCCAGGAAGTCAATCGACTCGGCGGTGTCCGCGTCGGCCTCAGCCCAGCTTTTGCCCACTTCCAGTACCATACAGGCGCTAAACTCATGCTTGCGCCGCCGCATCTCCGCCGCTGCGCGCACCAGATAACGGGCGCGCTCTGCCGGGGGGACAAAACGCCAGTATTCAAAGGCGGCGGTGGCGGCCTGCACGGCCTGATCAACATGCTCGGCGGTGCCCTGGGCGAAGCAGCCGATCACTTCCGCCGGGCGGGACGGATTCTCCGAGGCAAACACCTCATCCAGCAGTATACGCTCCCCGCCGATCACCAGCGGGTAAGTGCGCCCTAATTCGGCTTTGACCTGCTCCAGCGCGGCCTGAAACGCCCCTGCGTGGTCTGGCCGCGAAAAATCGGTAAACGGTTCACTCTGAAATTCACGCAGCATCATCTTTTCCTTCAGCACTTCAAAACTTCGAAAATCTCATGAGGGGTATTCTACCATGCTGAAAGGGTATGTTCCGGTATTTTGTTCAAAACGTCTATCGCGTGTACACCAGCACCTGCCAGAAGCCCATATTGCGGTGGAAAATGCGGGTGAGGCCCTGCTGGTGAATCATGGTTTCCACCGCTGCGGCGGGATGCACGAAAAAACGCATGGGGCTGCGGGACACGCGGAAGTAGAGGTTAATGATGCGGCTGCCGAGGTGTGCCCACCACGCATCACGAGGGTAGACGAGCGCATAAAAACGCTGTGCGCGCGCGGCGGATAAGCTGACCAGCGCGGGCATGTCGGGATAACAGCAGATTACACGATCAAGCGTGACAATATCGGCGGGTTCGATCTGTGGGGCGAGGGCGACAAAATCACCATGCCGGAAAGCGGCGCGGTCTGTGTGACCGAGCCGCTGGGCTTCCTGCCGCGCGGCGTGGAGATAGGCGGTAGAAGCATCCACATGCAGCGCATGGGCGGCTCCGGCTTGCAGCAACTGGTGCTGAATCGCGCCGACCCCACCGCCAATATCCAACAGCGTCATTCCGGCGATGCCCTGCGCGGTGAGCGTGTCCAGCAGCACACGGGTGGTCTTCTCCGCGCCGTGCTGGTGATACTCGCGCAGCTCGCGCTCGGCCAGTTCAGCATCAAAGAGTTGTTCCAGGCCTTCACACTGGCTACAGCATTTCATCGCGCCTCGTACAGTCTGTGCTGAGATGATCTCGCCATTTTACACAAAATCTGCCC
>JBGSXK010000033.1:0-3123 GCA_041751455.1 Anaerolineae bacterium | reverse complement strand
GGTAAATAAGATCAATGGGCGTGTTTCGTTCATCCTGCCCGCTTTCTGTGGAATCAAATAATAGGGTGAACATAAAGTCACCCACCGAAAGATGACCTCATTTTAACACTGTTTTGTTAATGATTATGAGTGAGCGTGAAGTGTAGGAGAAACGTGCGCTGCTGGTCACTGTCCAGATTCACATCAATCTTCCCCCCATGCAGCGCGATAATCTCGCGCGCGATGGCCAGTTCCAGCCCGGTATGCGTGGCATCACCTTCGCTGGGGCGATGAAACGGACTGAAGATCAGAGAAGGGTGATCGTCCTGGTGGTTTCTGGCCTGGTGCGTGATCTGAATCACGGCCCTGGCAGGGTTTTCCTGCGCATCCGGCCAGACCCTGATCGCGATAGAGTCCTGCGGCCCGGTCTGGTTGATGGCGTTATTGAGCAGGTTGCAGATGGCTTGTTGAAAGCGCTCAGAATCCGCCAGGATCGACAGCGGTGCTTCAGGGATGGAAAGTTCGAGCTGTACATGACGGTTAGCGGCACGCTGCTCACGGCTGCGCACGATGAGGGGCATGATGTCTTGCAGCAGCAGCGGGCGCTGATCCAGCGTAATCAGCCCGCGCTCAAGATAAGAAATTTCGCGCATGTCCTCCACCAGATGCCGCATATGATTCGCGACAGGCTCCAGCGCATCGAGATGTTCTTCCAGGCGTTCCGGCTGTTTGCGCATCAGGTACAGGCGCATCAGCAGACTGCTGACCGGGTGTGCCAGTTCATGCATGGCATTGGTGATAAAACGCGCCTGCTGGTCATGGATGGCGCGTTCCTCAGTCACATCTTTGGCCGCCCCATAAATGCGAGTGACCCGCTGGCGCGTGGGGTCCCACAACGGGCGATTAATCGAGCGGATCCAGCGCTCATCACCCCCCCGTGTGATAAAGCGTAACTCGCTCACCACCTCCTTGCCGCTGATGACTTCCGCCAGCACCTGCTGGACATAAGGCGTATCATCAGGATGCACCAGCGCCCGCAGCCCGCCCAGCGCATCGACTTCTTTATCGCTATAGCCCAGAATTTGCTCGAAATAACCGGTCATCCATTGGCGCGTGATGCTGCCGTCGTCCTCAACAGAATAGGAAAAGGCGAATTCATGCATCATCCCCAGAATAGTGTGGTAAAACCGGTCGCGGACGCGCACTCTGGCCTCGGCACGCTGACGTTTTGCCACCTCTTGCTGAAGCTGTACTTCCAGCCGGTTAATCTCTGCGGCCTGCTGGTCAATGATCGCTTGCAGCGGGTCTGTCTGTGCATTCCGGGGATTTTCCACAGTATTATCCTGTTCGTACTACCATACTCTGCCCTGTCCACCCGCTGGGGCATGAGTACGCCCTGTTTCAAAAGCGCCTGTCGTACCAGCAGGGGACCCCCAGCGCGCGCGCGATATACAATCCTGCGGCCTGAAAGTGGGTGGAAACATCGTCGGAGGTCAGCGGTAAAATCGTGTCATCTTCGGGTGCAATCTCGGTCTCAACCAGATATTCCTGCGGCTGGTCTGTACTAAGAATATAATAAAAATCACCGTTGGAGCGTTGCAGGTTCAACTCGCTGTAATGAGCCACAGGTTTATGAGCGCGCTGTTTGCGGCCTCTCTTGGCCAGCACGTGCGTGATGTAAACCGCCTCGATTTCATCACGGGTCATGCGCCAGCGCTCACGCTGGCCGCGCAGGGCGCGCAGCGTGTGGGTTTCCGGGTTAATCACCAGACGATCCGGCCAGGCCAGCAGACGGTACAGGTTGATGATAATCAGCCCCACTAGTACCACAGCAGAGAAGATGCCCAGCAGCGGCAAAAACTCTGGCCGGACAGGGGCAATGCCCGCCGTCAGCGAGGCGACCACCAGCACCACATAGATCACTGTCCAGAAGCTGTACCACAGGATGCGCCGTACGGTAGCCCGTGCCCAGGCCGCCTCGCGCACGAATTGCAGCCGCCCCTTTTCGCTGCGCTCCAGGTGCCATATGTCAAAATGAAAGGGCAGTTCGGGCAGGGAACGTTCTGGCGCGGCAGGTTGTGTCCGTGGTGGAACAAGGTAGAAAGGCCGTGTCACCGCCTGTGCCAGCATCTCGCCCGCACGGGTTGCCACTTCGCTGTAAATGGATTTCTCCGGGTCGGGCCAGTGCGCTACCTCGCACCAGCGACTGCCACGCACTTCGGCCAGTTCCTGCCGCAGCACCAACCCCAGGTGCCAGGCCTCATCAGAGCTGGACCAGCCCAGCACCACCCGCTGAATCTGCTCCGCAGGCAGCGCACCAATATCCGGCAAACGGCGGCTGAGGGCAAACGGGGTGATATAACGGACGGGTTGGCCGCGCTGAGCTTCCAGCAGGGTGCGCTGACCGCCGTCGCCATTGGCGATCAAGCGCCAGAAATCGGGCTGCATTTCAATCGTGAGGTTATCCGCAGCAGAAATTCGATCCACGTACACGACTCGTTACTCGCTGACTGTAGGGGCAAAGGCTACTTTGCCCCTACGGAGGTTGTTCGGATAGAGAATTACAGCGTTATTCTATCACATCAGCGTATCACTCGTAACGGAGAACATTGAGGGCGCGCTCATTAATCGCCACCTGCGCGCTGAGGAAGGTCGCCACCGCGCCAATGACCACCGCGCCAGCCACCAGCGCCACTGCAATCGGTGTGGCATCCGCCGGGACAAGGATGATATTGAGTTCGGCCAGCCCCAGCGATGGGATAGCGGAGCCAATCGCCAGAATGAGTGCGCTGAGGCCAATACCCAGCAGACCACCCAACAGGCTGACGAGGATATTTTCCAGCAGCATGATCGCCAGTACCCGCCGCCCTTTCAGCCCCACGGCCTTGAGGATACCGATCTGCCGCCGTCGTTCCAGTGTCGCCAGCGCGACGGTGTTCGCCATGATAACCGCCGCCGCCCCTACCGAGAGCAGACCAACCAGGATCGGCAGCGCGCTGAACTGGTCGATAAAACGCCGCAGCAGGCCGTCAATGAAAGTCACATCCAGCGAGAACGTCAGCGGGATAGCGGAGAGTTCCAGCAGCACATTATCAAGGTAGGCTTCTTCCACCTGTGCTAGGTGAAAGCCAAACTCGGAGGACG
>JBGSXK010000032.1:0-8084 GCA_041751455.1 Anaerolineae bacterium | reverse complement strand
TCACAGGTCTGCTGCCCAACTGGATTTTGCCGATCATCAATGACTCAGTCACCCGAATGCTAGGGGGCTAAACAATATGCTCAGTCTGATTATTCTCATACCCATCATTACGGGTGTTGTCCTCCTGTTTATGCCTGCCCGCCAGCGCGACCTGATCCGCGGGATTGCGATTGCGGCGGCGGTGGCAGTGCTGGGGCTTTCGGCGGCGGTGTACTTTGGCTACAACCAGCAGGTACAGGCGCTGACCGAACAGCAGGCCGCGATCCTGGCCGGGGGCAGCGAAACCCCTGGCACGGAGATGTTTAAAGAGGGCATCGCCTACGAGGAAACGGTGGAATGGCTGCCTGCGCTGGGCATTACATATCACCTGGGGGTGGACGGCCTGAGCGCGCCAATGGTGCTGCTGACGGGCATGGTCACTGTCGCGGGGGTGCTGATCTCGTGGCGCATTGAAGACCGCACCCGCGAGTTTATGGCATTTTTTATGCTGCTGGTGGCGGGGGTATACGGCGTGTTTATCGCGCTGGATATGTTCGTGCTGTTCTTCTTTTACGAACTGGCGATCTTCCCCATGTACCTGCTCATTGCGACATGGGGCTGGGTGAGGCTGCGCGAATATGCCGCGATGAAGCTGACGCTCTATATCCTGATCGGCTCAGTGGTGGCGCTGGTGGGCGTGATTGCGATGGTTATCACGGCAGACCAGTTCTTCCAGGGGGCAGGCGCGTCAGTGTTCGAGTCGGCGGTCGCCTCCGGCCTGCTGGCACCAAATGCGACCACCTTCAGCTTCGACATCGTGCAGTTGACACTGGCGGCAGAAGCCGGGGCCTTTAATGTGGTCGGTTATGCCGGGGTGGATGTGCTGACTTTTGCCAAGCTGTGGTTCCCCTTTATCTTCATCGGTTTCGCGGTGCTGGCGGGGGTGTTCCCCTTCCACAACTGGAGTCCCGATGGGCACGTGGCCGCGCCGACTGCGGTTTCGATGATCCACGCCGGGGTGCTGATGAAAGTAGGCGCTTATGCCGCGCTGCGCGCCGGGGTGCAGTTGATGCCGGAGGGCGCAGAAGCGCATTTGCCCTGGATTGTGTTCCTGACCCTCATCAATGTGGTCTATGGGGCGTTTATCGCCTTCCGCCAGCGTGATTTCAAGTATGTGATCGGCTTCTCGTCTGTCAGCCACATGGGGCTGGTGAGTATGGGCTGGGCGACGATGAACCTGATCGGCATGACAGGCGCAGGCTTGCAGATGTTCAGCCATGGCGCGATGACGGCGCTGTTCTTCGGTTGTGTGGGCATGGTCTATGACCGGACGCATACGCGCGATATTCCCAGCCTGGGGGGTCTGATGAAAGTCATGCCCTGGGTGGGGCTGGCGTTTATCATCGGCGGCCTGACCAGCATGGGTATGCCGGGTCTGAGCGGGTTTATCGCAGAGTATCCGATCTTTGTAGGCATGTGGGCCGCCTCGCCGGATATTGCGCTGCAAGTGGGCAATTTCACCCTGCAAAATTATTATTCGGTGCTGGTGATTATCGCGGCGTTGGGCATTGTCATCACCGCGGCCTATGTGCTGCGGGTGACGGGGCAGGTGTTCTTTGGCGAGTTTGACCGGGCGAAATACCCGGATGTGGGGGACATCGCTATCACCGACCGGATTATCCTGATCCTGTTGGGCGCGCCATTGATTATTATCGGGGTTTACCCGGCGATCATGGCTCCGATGATTGAGTCCGGCATCCGGCCTGTGATCGCTTTGTTAGGAGGGGCATAGCCTTGTCCGACTTTGATTTTCTCACGAGTTTACCCTCTATCGCGCCGGAGGTCGGCCTGACGATCCTGGCGATTGTGGTGCTGTTTCTGGAGATGTACCTGCCAGAAAGCCAGCGGCGCGGGATTGCTTATGTGACGGCGATTGGCCTGGGGCTGCTGGCGATCACGCCGATCATCTGGTCGCCACCTTCACCAGAGTCCCCGCAGTACGCGGAGAACCTACTGTACTGGGGTGGTATGATCCGCCATGATGTGCTGTCGCAAATTTTTAAGGTGATGGTGCTGCTGGGCGCGTCGATTACGGCGTTGATGTCGGTGGATGTAAAAGGTGTGGGGAACAAGGGGGAGTATTACCTCATTATCATTGTCTCCACACTGGGCGCATGTCTGCTGAGCGCTTCGGCGGATCTGATTATGCTCTTTCTGGCGCTGGAAACACTGTCAATCCCGTTATATGTGCTGGCCGCATTCAAACGTAATGACGTGCGCTCCTCTGAAAGCGGCATGAAGTATTTCCTGTTTGGCTCGTTTGCCTCGGCGATCATGCTCTATGGCCTCAGCCTGCTGTATGGCTTCACCGGGCAGACCAACCTGTATTTTATCGCCAGCTTCCTGGGCAGCAGCGGTTTTGCCGACCTGCCTGTGCCTGTGCTGGGGGCGATGGTTCTGGTTGTGGTGGGCTTCGGCTTCAAGATCAGCGCCGTGCCGTTCCACTTCTGGACACCCGATGTTTACGAGGGCGCGCCGACCCCGGTCACAGCCTATCTCAGTGTAGCCAGCAAGGCGGCCAGTTTCGCGCTGCTGGTGCGCTTCTTTATCGCTGTGTTCCCGGTGGATCTTGTGGTGGGCGATCAGGTGATTCAGGGCTTCTGGGTGAACCTGATGGCGGTACTGGCGACCATCTCTATGACGCTGGGTAATGTGCTGGCGCTGCCGCAGCGTAATATCAAACGCCTGCTGGCTTATTCATCGATTGCACAGGCCGGATACACGCTGATCGGCGTGGCGGCGATTCAGTCACAGACGGAGCAGGGAGTGGCCGCAGTTGGCTTCTATCTGTTCATGTACACGTTTACCAACCTGCTCGCCTTTGCGGTGGTCATCCTGTTCAGCGAGTCTACAGGCAGCGAGACGATTGCTGACCTGGCCGGATTAAACCGGCGCAGCCCCTGGCTGGCGCTGACGATGACGATTGCTCTGCTGTCGCTGGCGGGCATTCCCCCGGCAGCGGGGTTCTTCGGCAAGTTCTTCCTGTTTAATGCTGCGGTAGAGGCTAACCTGACGTGGCTGGCCATCGTCGGTGTGTTGAACGCGATTGTAGCGCTGTATTATTACCTGATCGTCATTAAGGTCATGTATGTGGATCGCAGCGAGGACGAGGACAAGCCGATTCCCATGTCGATGCCTTATGTGTGGGTGCTGGGCGTGACCACCGTCATGGTGATTCTGCTGGGCACCGTGGGGGCGCAGGTCGTCTTTAACTGGGCTGCCGAGGGCGCGCGATCTCTGTTTTTATAGCAAATTTCTGTAAGGGCGAGGCACTGTCCTGCCCTTACGTCCTGATGTTGCGGGAATGAATGTTAATTTTGTCATGATGTAGCATTCATGCCGCGTTTGTGATAGAATGCGCTAACGATACGGGGGGTCATGCCAAAACCATCGCGCATGAAAAACCTGGGGCTGGCAGCCGTTGCAGCACAGGCCGGTTGTGCCACACTCATCATCGTTTTTCTTGCGCTTTTTGCTGGTCTCTGGCTGGATTCAAGATTGGGCCAACGCGGCCCCTGTACCTTTGGGCTGCTCATCCTGAGCGTACCAGTCAGCCTGTTTATTATGTTGCGTATCTCTTTAGGGGCGATCAACCGGATTGTCCCGCAACCGCCACCTGCTGAGGGGCGGAACGAAGCATCCGAATCAGAGGAGGTTTAATCCTTGACCATTTTAGTACATTTTTCGTGTGAGAGAAGGGAGGCCCCATGAACCCACGCGCACGCGGCTGTCTGGTACTGCTCGGCATTATTGTCTTTGCGGTGGTCATGTGCGGCTTGTTCCCCTTCGTGATCCTGCCAGGCGCAGGTATTGCGGTGGCTCTGCCGCTGATCGAAGTGCCAGGCGAAGTGGTCTCTGAGAATTTCATTTTTGGCATCCCCCTCACCAATACGATCATTGGCACCCTCGTCGCCGATGTGATGGTGCTGGTTTTTGCTTTTCTGGCCTGGCGTGCTTCTAAAGGCTGGACGCAGGAAGTGCCAGGACGTTTTCAATCCTGGGTTGAGTTTTTCATTGGCGGTTTCTACAGCTTCCTGAGAGGGGTGGGTGGAGAGCGGCTGCGTACTGCGCCGCTGCTGTGGCCGCTGGCCGCGACCATCTTCCTTTTCCTGCTGGCAGGGAACTGGATGAAGCTGCTGCCGGGTGTGGAAACAGTGGGCAGGATGCACTGTTCGCATATCGGGCAGATCGGTTATCCGGCCCTGGCAGGCGCGACAGCGGGCACGGCGACGCTGTATGTCAACGAAGTGTTCAGCTCTGGCATCCGCCAGACCGAAACTACCGAGCATGCCTGCGATCATTACTTCCATGGTGAATGGTCACGTTACCCGGCGGAAAATGCCGAGCAGATTGCCCCGCAGCTTGAACAGGCCGAGGTGCTGCTGGCCGATGCACAGCTCGAACTTTCCAGGGCACAGGATGCCCAGGATAGCGCAGCGCTGGCTGAAGCCGAGGAGCGGGTACACCTGGCGGAGCGTGAGGTGGAGCGCCAGCAGCTTCGGCTGGAAAATGCTGAACGTATCCCTGAGCTGGAACGCGCGCTTGAAGATGTGCGTTTTCAGATCACCGGGTTAGAAGCCACGACCGACGATCATAGCGAAGAAGCCGCTGAAGAAGTGGCTGCTGTGGTGGACAGCGGGGCTTCCCTTTCGAACCTGCGCCGGCAGGAAGAAACACTGGTGGAAGGGCTGAATATGGCGCGGACACAGGTGCAGTATCCTACTGCGTCGGTGGCCTTCGACCAGGATGAACTGAACAGCGGCGCAGCACCCTTCCTGTTCCATGTCACGCCGTTTGTACGCGGCCCGGCCACTGACCTGAGCGTGGCGGTGACACTGGCGTTGATCTCGATCATCGCGGTGCAGGCCTACGGCATCTGGGCGCTGGGGCCGGCCTACTTCGAGAAATTCGTCAATATCACGGCGTTGGGCAACCTGGGCAAGAAGCCCCTGGGGGCGATTGACTTTGTGGTTGGTATAATCGAGATCATCTCGGAACTCGGCAAGATCATCAGCCTGGCCTTCCGTCTTTTCGGAAACCTGTTCGCGGGGGGTGTGGCGCTGATCGCGCTGACCTTCCTGGTGGCCTTCATCCTGCCGATGATTATGTACACCCTGGAGCTGATCATCGGGGCGGTACAGGCGCTGGTGTTTGCGGTGCTGACGGTGGTATTCGCCACCCAGGCGATGGTTTCACATCACGACGAACACGAACATGCTGAAGAAGGGCATCATTAATCACTGCCCGTTTCAAATTGACTTATGGGCGAGGCTGTGCCTCGCCCCGATACATGCACACAAGCTGTTAAACGCATTAGAGGAGATGCACTACAATGATTGAAGGTTCACTTGACGTTGGTCTGAAGGCTCTTGGCGCTGGCCTGGCAATGGTTGGGGCGTTTGGTCCGGGTATTGGTATCGGTTTGCTGGCGCAGGGCGCGATGCAGGCGATTGGGCGTAACCCCGACGCGGCAGGCACCATCCAGACGAATATGATTCTCGCCATCGTGTTTACCGAAGCGATCGCGATTTACTGTCTGGTGGTTGCGCTGGTTATCCTGTTCGTGCTGGGGTAGTTGTGGACTGGCATTTGCCGGAAAACAACGAGGGGAGTTCCAAAATATGCAAAACCAGTCTAAATTCAAGACACTGCTGCTGGCAACTCTGGTGCTGATGCTGCTGGCATTTGCCCCGGCCACGCTGGCGGCGGAAGAGGGCGGCAGTCCGTTGGACGCGCTTGGTATCAACACAGGCTTCCTGCTGGCACAGGCGGTTAATTTCGGCATTATTTTCGTGCTGCTGACGGTCTTCCTGTGGCGGCCCATCGTGAACATGCTGGATGCCCGCAGTGCCAAGATTGCTAAAGGGCTGGAAGATGCCGCCGCCGCCGCCAACGCCCGCCTGAATGCGGAACAGGAAGCGGAGAAGATCAAGGCTCAGGCACGTGCTGATGTCCAGAAGATGATCGATGATGCGCGTGGACGTGGTGAAGATGTCGCCAAAAGCATCGAGGCTGAGGCGCGCACCGAAGCCCAGAAGATTGTTGAGCAGGCGCGGTTGTCGGCTACTGGCGAACGTGACCAGCAGCTTTCCGGGCTGCGCACCCAGGTTGCAGATATTTCTGTGGCCATCGCGCAGCGCCTGATCGGCGAGACCCTGGATCAGAACCGCCAGCAGGCGCTGATTAATGACTTCTTCGGCAAACTTCCGGCAGATGCGAAAGCGCTGGCGGGTGAAGTGGAAGTCGTGAGCGCGATGCCGCTGGCCGATGACGAAAAGGCACGTATTGAGCGAGAACTCAGCGCGGCCAACGTCACCTTCACGGTTGATCCCGAAATTCTGGGTGGGCTGATTATTCGTGGACAGGATCGTGTGGTGGACGGCAGCGTCCGCAGCGGCCTGAGCGATATTTCGGCACGTCTTAACTAGGCACACGACGAAAGACCTTTGGTTTTATAGGATGCCGGGTTCGCCCGGCATTTTGATTCGTGGATTTATTCTTGTGGACGCTGGTTTTGCGGTGGCTTAAAATAGAGTGGAAGCGGGACAGCGGGCTGAATTCAGGAGAGTACACAACATCATGTATGTGACCGAAGCACAAAAAGAACAGTACCAGACAGAGGGTTATTTCATTCTTGAGAGTGTGATGACTGCTGCGCAGTTGGAAGGACTGCGCGCAGAGTGCCAGCGTTACATCGATCAGTATAACGCCGAGATGGAAGAAAAAGGCGTGGATGTGCTGGGCATTAATCATTATAAGAAACGTTATTTCATCAGCAACCGGGGCCAGGAAAGCCCGACCATCACCAGCTTTATCTTCAGCGATCTGATGGCCGAGGTATGCCACGCCACGCTGGGCGACGAGGCTTATCTGTTTAACGAGCAGTATGTGGTGAAAGCGGCGGAAGTGGGCATGAAATTCGGCTGGCATCAGGACAGCGGTTATGTCGGGCATTATCATCGCCCGTATCTTTCCTGCTGGTGCGCGCTGGATGATATGACCGAGGAGAATGGCACGGTGTATGTGCTGCCCTATGCGCGTGCAGGGATGCAGCCCGATGACCTGTTTGAGCATACGGTAGAAGCGGGCACGAACGACAAAGTGGGCTATCATGGTGATGACCCCGGTATCCCGGCGATTGTCCCGGCAGGCAGTGTAGTGGTCTTTAGCAGCCGCACCTTTCATCGCAGCGGCACCAATACCACCAAACACATGCGCCGCAGTTATCTGGCGCAGTATTCCGCCGAGCCGATTATGGACAAAGACCAGACAAAGTTGTGGAATCAGGCTGTGCCATTGTTGCAGAACGGGCGCAGGGTCGAGCCGGATTTTGGTGGGTAAGTATCGCCACGGCGCGCCCCTTGCCATTTTATACAAGACACTACCCTTTGGCTGAACTATAATACTAATGTTCTAAAAATCTGATCATCCAGACCAAAGGAAGTAATCACCATGCAAAAAATCACGCCGTTTCTCTGGTTCGATAATAACGCGGAAGAGGCATTGGATTTTTACACCTCGATCTTTAAAAATGCAAAGATCGTGAACGTGACACGGTATGGCGAAGGCGGGCCGGGGCCAGCGGGAATGGTCATGACCGCCACCTTCCAGCTTGAGGGCCAGGAGTTCATGGCGCTCAACGGTGGGCCGCAGTACAAATTCACAGAGGCGGTGTCCTTCTTCGTGAACTGCGAGACCCAGGAAGAAGTTGACAGGCTGTGGGAAAAGCTGACCGAAGGCGGCGAAGAACAGGCCTGCGGCTGGCTGAAAGACAAATTTGGCCTGTCGTGGCAGATTATCCCTAATGCTTTGAGCGAGCTGTTGGGTCATCCTGACCCGGCGAAGGCACAAAGCGTGATGCAGGCGATGCTGCAAATGAAGAAGATTGAGATCGCAAAGCTGGAGCAGGCCGCCGAACTGGCTTAAAGTCACCTCTGTTTATCGCTCCGGGTTTTGAACCCGGAGCGCATCCACCACGATAAAACCTCTGCTGCGGTAACACATTGGGACATCATCATTCTCTGTCTATTTCAGGCGCGGGCGAT
>JBGSXK010000031.1:0-12015 GCA_041751455.1 Anaerolineae bacterium | reverse complement strand
AAAGGGCTGGAAGTGGACCCGGCACATCCGAATAGCTGGGCTAAACTCGGCCAGATTTACCGTTACCTGAACCACTACACAGAATCCCTGGCTGCTTACGCAGAGGCGCTGCGGCTGGCCCCGGAGTATGGTTGGGCGCATAACGGTCGCGGTCTCACGCTCAAATTCATGGGGCAGTTGGAGGAAGCACTGGTGAGCTTTAAAAACGCCACCCGCTACCAGCCCGATGTTGTCTGGCACTGGTATTCGATGGCCGAGACGCTGATTGAACTCAAGCGTTATCAGGAAGCGGTTCCGCCCGCCCGGCAGGCAGTGGCCACCGATGCGCAGCATTCGCTGAGCTGGTCGAAGCTGGGGCAGGCGCTTCGTTATGTGCGCCGCTATGAAGAGGCGATTGATGCCTACGATCATGCGCTGGCGCTCCAGCCCGATCATAGCTGGACGATCAACGGTAAGGGTATGGCGCTGGAAGCGCTGCGCCGCTATGACGAAGCGCTGGTTTGTTATCAGGAGGCGGCCAAGCACAGCGATGCGGAAACCTGGCCGACTCTGCTCTACAATCAGGGCAATGTGCTGGTGCTGCTGCGGCGCTATCGTGAGGCACTGCCGCTGCTGGAACGCGCCACCCAATTAAGCCCGCAGCACGCGCGCAGTTGGGCACGGCTGGGCAGCGCGTTGCGTAACCTTCATCGTCATGAAGACGCACTAAAGGCTTATAAACAGGCTACCCGCATTGACGCGGAGTATGCCTGGGCGTGGAGTGAGCAGGGACTCACGATGGAGGCGTTGGGGCGTTATGAAGAAGGGTTGAAGGCCTACCAGCAGGCCAGCAAAGCCGCCCCCGGCGACTGGCTTTATATTTACCAGCAGGCCGATATGCTGGTCTATCTGGAACGTTATGATGAGGCACTGCGCCTGCTGGATGAAGTGCTGGCGCTGGACGGGCATAACGCGCGCGTGTGGGCAAAACGGGGGCAGGTGCTGCGGCGGAATAACCGCCTGCCAGAGGCCCTGCAAAGCTATAACCGGGCGATTGAACTGGACACAGCCTATGGCTGGGCATGGTGCGGGCGCGGGCTGACACTCCACGCGCTTAGCAATCATGAGGACGCACTGCTCTCCTTCCGCGAGGCCACCCGCCATGACCCACAGGATGTGTGGTACTGGTATAACCAGGGTGATGAGCTGATGATCCTGGGGCGCATTGACGAGGCACTGACAATCCTTGACCAGGCGGTGAGTATTGACCCGCGTCATGTCGAAAGCTGGTCGAAGCGCGGGCAGGCACTGCGGCTGGTAGGCCGCCTGAACGATGCGCTCGATGGCTATGATCAGGCGCTTAACCTGGACCCGCATCACGATCTGGCGTGGAACGGGCGCGGGCTGGTGTTGCAGGCGCTGGGGCGGCGTGAAGAAGCGCTGGTGAGTTTCCAGCGGGCGGCGCAGGAAGACCCACAGATGGCGCTTTACTATACGCATCAGGCCGATTTGCTGCTGGAAATGCAGCGTAAGGAAGAAGCACTGAAGGTGATTGATACAGCGGTGACGATCCAGCCGCTGAATGCCAATGTCTGGGCACGGCGTGGTCAGGTGCTTCGCCGCCTGGGGCAGCATGAAAAGGCCATCGACAGCTACCAGCGCGCGCTGGAACTGGATGATACTTATGCCTGGGCGTGGAACGGGCAGGGACTGGCCTTTGCTGCGCTCATGCGCTGGGACGAGGCGCTTTCATGTTATGAATTGGCCGTGTTCTACAACGATCAGGAAGTGTGGTTCTGGCACAATTACGCCGAAGCGCTGCTGCAACTAGAGGATTACGATAAAGCGGCGGAAACCCTGCGCCGGGCGTTAGAAATTGACCCACAGCACGAAGCCTCGCGCCTGAAACTGGAACAGGCGGAGCAGCACTTGAACGGCACGAAAGAGGATTAGCGTGTTAGGTGATAAAAAAATCTCGATTACTTACATGAGCGGCCCGCTGGATGGCAAAATTCTGCGCTTTGATCAACCCGATACTGGCGGGGAGATTATCTTCACTATCGGGCGGCGTGACGGCTGTGATATTCAACTGGGCTATGATAATCAGGTTTCGCGGCTGCACTCACGCCTGGGCTGTGCGGCGGTGCTCGTTACTGCCAGTGAATCGGTCAGTGAGCCGTATCTGCTGAACTTCTGGCTGGAGGATATGGGCAGCCGCAACGGTACGTTCATCGAGCGCCAGAAAGAGGGCGTTCAGGGACGCGCAAATTTACGTCCCGGCTCGCTGTTTCGCATCGGGCGCACATGGCTGCGTCTGGATGTGCCATTCACATTTAACGAGGACAGCCTGCCATTTTAGGTTTAGCGATTAACGGTGAGGATTCTGTGTATTGTGAAGATGATTTCTGATGTCTGTTGAGATCACACGACCGGGCAAGAACTCGCTCATTCTGGAAACACCGGTGATGCCTGCTGCCGGGACGTTTGGTTTCGGCGAGGTGTACCGGGGCATGATCGACCTGGAGAAGCTGGGCGCGATTGTGACCAACCCAGTAACGTACAAGCCCTGGCAATCGGCGACAGGCACACGTGTGATTCCGCTGGACGCGGGGGTGTTGGTGCACACTGGCCTGCCGAACCTGGGCATCAGCAAGACACTGGCCAAATATCGCACAGCACTGGATAAACTGCCACTGCCGGTGCTGATGCACGTGGTGGCGACTACGCCGGGGGACGTGGCAAGCTGTGCGGCGCGCATTGATGCCGAGCATGCTGTGGATGCCATTGAATTGGGTTTGAGTGACAACATCTCGCCCCAGGAAAGCGTTGAACTGGTGCGGGCTGCTGTACGCCGCACAGAGAAGCCCGTGCTGGTGCGGCTGCCTTTGCAGGAAGCCTATACCCTGGCGCAGCCGGTAGCTGATGCGGGCGCGAGTGCGCTGGTGATCGCCGCGCCGCCCAGAGGCACCGCGCGCGACCCCTACAGCGGGCGTTTGATCAGCGGGCGCATCTACGGCCCACTGATTAAACCGCTGGCGCTGCGGGTGGTCGGCCAGTTGGCCGATGAGGTGGATGTACCCATTATTGGCGCGGGCGGGATTCACTCGGCAGAGGATGCGCGTGATTATCTGGATGCGGGCGCAGTAGCGGTGCAGGTAGATTCGGTTTTGTGGCTGGAGCCAAAACTGCTGGAAATCATCGCGCGGGATCTGGGTGGGCTGGTCATTACACGCGCGGCAGGCGCGTTCCCCGACGAATGGTTCCCCGGCATGGGCGAAACCACCCGCCAGCGTGGTAAGCGGCGTGATGTGGAAGAAGATAGTTAACGCCTAGGGGTTCATCAATGGGCCGATAGCCGATTGAATAGCTGCCAGCAGGCTTTCCAGCTCGCCTTCTGGGTCTGCCATCTGCGCCAGCGCGTCATACTGAATCACCAGCCCGCGCCAGGGTTCATGCACTGCCCGCACCAGCGGCGGCAGCGCGACATCATAGAAGCCTTCCGGCATAGGCGAGGCATAGCTGTAAAAGTAAGGGCGGTCAAAGCCCGGACTGCCCGGCGAAAAGCCAAAATTCAGATGTGGATCATTATGTTCATCCGCCCCCGCTCCGCTAAACCACAGTGTCGAAAGATCAAACCCGTGCGGCCAGACGACGATGGGCGATTGCGGCCCGAACAGCCGCGCCCGAAAGCGCGCCACTGCCGTAAAGACCCGGTAGAGCGCCTGGGCATAATCGCTGGCGGTTTGCGTGTCCACAGTCAGCAGGCTTTGATCATTCACGCTGTCGCGGTCAATCTCGATAAAGTGACCTTCCTCGGCCAGCAGCGCCAATACCTCGGCAGCCAGTCGCGCCTGGGTGCGCTCTGCCAGCGGCAGGCTGATCATGGCTTCCCCCGGCTGGCGATAGAGAACAGTCTGCTGTCTGAAGTCCAGCAGCAGATCACCACCGATACGCATCGTACCTGTTGATAAGCCTTCTGGGGTTACATACAGGCTCAGGCGCAGAGCGTTGGGCAGCGGCGGCGTAACTGCCTTGCGCACGGCAGAAAGCACCTGCGCCGCCCGTTGCAGGCTGGTGCGTGTCTCGTTCAGATCAGTCAGCGGGGGAAGTGGCATAAGTGATCTCCTGCCCAATGGACGCAGCTTGTGACGCCCTTACAGATGTGACCCATAGCATAGCACAGTTTTTTGGAGAAGCATGTCTGGGGGTTTACGAGCGCCGCAGCAGGGTCGCCACGGGTTTCGGTAAGGGGTGTTTTGCCACAGGATTGAGCCACAATGCAGATTGCTCCCCTTCACGTAGCAGCACCGCGCTCAGCCGAGCCAGTTGGTTGAGGAAATCTTTTGCGTCTTTGAAGCCACGCCGTGTAAAGATGTGTTCCTGCTTCTGGTCGGCCAGCAGCTTGAGTGACCTGACCGCTTCCCCGATGGCCACCTCATCACCGGTACCGGAGATGAGCAGCACATTGATCATGCCCGGCGGCATCTGACCGAGCTTCTCGAACAGTATTTCCCCCAGCCGGGGCGCGAGTTCGGCAGGCAGCGCCGGGCGCAGGCGGGTGACTTCCAGGTTAAACACGGTGCTGGTGCGGTAGGTCACGGTGAAATCCGGCCCGCGCCGTTTGTCGGCGTTGTACTTCTCATAGGTCACGTCGCTGTGCGGGTCTTGCAGCAGGCGGTAAGCGGCTTCCAGTTCGCAGGCCACATCCAGCAGATACTCGGCATCGGCGGCATTGCGCAGCTTCTTGCGGATTTTGCCCTGATACGTCTCGGCAAAGGCTTTATAACGGCGCGAAGCCTTTATCCAGTCCGCCATTTGCGCGTACAGCGCCGGGCGTTTGCCTTCAAAGATCGCGTTCAGCAGTTCGTCGTGGGTCATAGCATATATTATAGCAATCAGCAGCGAGCAATGAGTAAAAGAAGTGCTGAGCGCGTGTTTGCAAATACACAGGACACCCGCCCTCCCCCTCTCCAAATGTGTTGGAGAGGGGGAGGAATGGCCGCAGGCCAGGAGGGGTGAGGTCGGACTCAGCACTTCTCACCCCCGCGTAATAAATTGACACACACCCTGAATCCCCCGATAATGAACGTGTATTGTTCTGCCTCACACCCTCACGGGGAGCGCCATGCAGGTTCAGAAAACCGTGTTCATCAGCTACCGCCGCACCAATCCCTTTCACGCCCTGGCGATCTACCAACACTTGGATACTCTGGGTTACGATGTGTTCTACGACGTGGACAGCCTGCGCGGGGGCGACTGGTTACAGGCCATAATCGAGAACATCAAAGCACGAGCGCATTTCCTCATCATTCTCACTCCCAGCGCAATTGAACGTTTCAACGAACCCGGCGACGTGATGCGGCAGGAAATTGAAACCGCGATTGATACCCAACGTAATATCATCCCCTTGATAATGGAAGATTTTGACTTCAAACAGGCGGAAACACACCTGACAGGCAAGCTGGCCGTTTTGCCACGTTATAACGGGCTGGAGATTCCCGCGCGATTCTTCAGGTATGCTATGCAGGAATTACACGAAAAGCACTTGCAGCAGGATGTAACCACTATTATTCATCCACTTTCCTTCAAAGCAAGTACCGTTGCACAGGAGCAGCAGGCCGCAGCGACAGCAGCGCCCCCCGTCACCGAACGCCAGTTGAGCGCCGAGGAATATTTCGAGCGAGCATGTCAGGCAGTGGAGAACTGGGACTATGACGGGGCGCTGGCCGACTTCACCGAAGCCCTCCGCCTCAACCCGCAGCTTGCCGAGGCCTGGAACAACCGGGGGATTGCCCGCAGAGTCAAAGGTGACCTCGACGGGGCGCTTGCCGATTACGCCGAAGCCCTCCGCCTCAACCCGCAGCTTGTCTATGCCTACAATAACCGGGGCGAAGCGTGGTTTGTGCTTCAGCATTTTTCCGATGCCCTTGCGGACTTCCAGCGCGCCAATGAATTACAGCCTGCTCACAATATCATTCTCTCAGGCATGGCCGTCACCCATCATGCGCTTGGGGAACTCCAGCAGGCCAGAGCCATCTGGCAGCGTTTGCTCAGGCTGGATACCCGTTACCACGATGCCAATTGGGTGGGCAAAGAAAATAACTGGCACCCTTCGCTTATCGAAGAAGCGCGCAAACTGATCGCAGCGCTGTAGCGGTTTCTTGGTGTTCTTCCTGTTTTCGTGCTTGAAAACAACAGCACCAGAATAAACCGCCAGGACGCAGCGCGTGATCGCTAAGCAGCAAACCTCCCTGTCCAACACACTTAGAGAGGGGGTGGAATGGCCGCAGGTTCGGAAGGGGTGAGGTCACTCTGCACTCAAAATAGGGACATCTGTCCACCATTTTGACTCCCAAATCCCCTATACTATAAAAGCCCCTCGCCCTGAGGGAGAGGCGACCAACGGAAGTCCCTGTGGGAGGTTTGGGGTGAGGGTAAGGTGGCGAGAGGAAAGGGTGTTCCCGCCACCACCACCACCACCACATGACCGAAGGAAGGGCTTTCCTACACACTGTCGGAAAAGCCGCCGCCGATTTAGTGAAGGCTGGCCGATGTATCCTACACAGGTTAACGGCATAATGTGCATACATCACCTGACTGTAGGGGCGTAGCACGCCGCGCCCATCACATCACACAAGGATACGCCATCGTGCGCAACTTCGTCTCACAAAGCGTCCAGAACCTTCGCCCGTCCGGCATTCGCCGCTATTTCGACATCGCCGCCACCATGGACGATGTGATCTCGCTCGGCATCGGTGAACCGGATTTCGCCACGCCGCGTCATATCGCTGACAAAGGCATCGAATGTCTGCAAGCGGGGCGCACCAGCTATACGTCCAACTCTGGCACACTGGAGCTGCGTATGGCGATTGCAGCCTATATCGAGCGGCTGTACGGGCTGCATTACGCGCCAGACAGTGAAGTGCTGGTGACAGTGGGCGTAAGCGAGGCGCTGTGGCTGGCGCTCAAGGCCATCATTGATCCGGGTGATGAGGTGCTGGTGGTCGAGCCGTGTTTCGTCGCCAACGCGGCGGCGGTGGAGATGGTGGGAGGGGTGGCCGTCCCGGTGGATTCGTATGTCGAGGATGAATTTCAGGTGACAGGCGCAAGCTTGGAGGCGAAGGTGACGCCGCGCACGAAAGCCATTCTCATCAGTTATCCCAATAACCCCACTGGCGCGATTCTCAGCCACGAACATCTGAAACAGATCGCGGCAGTGGCCGAAAAATATGACCTGCTGGTGATCTCCGACGAGATTTATGAGCGGCTGGTCTATGGCGCACGGCACACCTGCTTTGCCGCGCTGCCGGGAATGCGCGAGCGCACGATTCTGCTCAGTGGCATGAGCAAGTCCTTCGCCATGACCGGATGGCGCATCGGCTATGCCACTGCCCCAGGCGAGATTATGGAGGCGATGCGCAAGCTGCACCAGTATCTGATTATGTCCGCGCCGACGATGGGGCAGGCCGCCGCATTGGAAGCCTTACAGCACGGCGAGGATGATGTGCGCCTCATGAGTGCGGAGTATGATCGCCGTCGCCGTCTGATCGTCGATGGCTTTAACCAGATTGGCTTGTTCTGCTTCGAGCCGCGCGGCGCGTTTTATGCTTTCCCCAGTATTGCTATCACTGGCATGAGCGACACCGAGTTCTGCGAGCGCCTGCTGCATGAGGAACGGGTCGCTGTCGTGCCGGGGAGTGCTTTCGGGTGTAGTGGGGCGGGCTTCATCCGTGCCAGCTATGCCACCAGCAGCGCCAATATTGAGCAGGCGCTCACGCGGATGCAGCGCTTTGTCGAGCGCCACGCGGTGACAGCGCTGGCCTAGCCCCGCGTCAGGCCAGCCCGGCGCGGATGTTCAGGAACAGCGTGAGATCAATGTCGCCGGGCGAGTACCCGAAGCTGGTCAGCATCGCGGCGCACTCGCTGCGGTGCTGTGTGCCATGATTGACCACATGCACCAGACAGTGCCACAGCACCCGCTCGCGCCGTCCTTCGGGAATGTCGTAGCGCAAAATGCTGTCCATCGCATCATCGTTCAGTGTGCTGAAATAGGCCTGGCGCGCCTGTTCTTCCTCTTTCCAGCGCGCGGCGACCGCTTCCAGCGTCGGGAAGGCCTCGCTTTCGGCCAAATCCGGCACGATGCGCTGATGCTGCCAGATATTGCGCCAGGAATACTCGGTATCAAGGATGTGAATCAGCGTGCCGCGCAGGTCGCCCCAGGGAAATCCGGTCGGCTGTGTCCACTGCTCTGGCGGCAGTTCCGTGGCCTTGCTGAGCATCAGTTGATTCGCCCAGTCATTATAGTCGTAGAGCAGTTGAATATCGCTTAGCTTCATAACGCCTCCGTTGTTGGTATGCGCCCCTGATTTTAGCGCATGAGAGGCTGTCCTTACGAGGTATCTTTCAGCCAGTCCTCGACCTGTTGCGCGACTGCCGACAGCACATTGTAGATAATCGGGCACAGCGCCGCGCCTTCGATGGTGTCGGTCAGCGTCCAGCGGAAATCTGGTGTAAAGACCGGGTAGGTGCGGCACGACTCCGGGCGGTGGGCATAGACTGAACACAGCTTGCCCTTGAGGAAAGCGCACGGCTTTATACGGAATTTCCCCCATTCTTCGTTTTCTTTCGCAGAGGCATCATCTACATAATGCATCATGATCTCTGCCAGCGGTACATCAATCCCCTCGGCCACCCGCCCCGCGTCCGCGGGTATGAGATAGACATCCAGCACCCGGCAGCAGTTGCCACACTGTGTGCAATCAATGGCGGCGATGATAGGCGCGGCGGTAGCCTCTACCCGTGCATCCAGCACGACATCCTCCAGTTCGTCAGCCAGTTCCAGCAGGTAGCGCATGACTTCGAATTCATCATGACGCGCGGCGGCCAGATGTTTGATCTGGTCAAGGTCGGTGATGAGTGCAGACATCATTTCAGCATCCATAAATGGGTTGATGGTATATCCAGGGTGATAGACGTAAACTGGCAAAAGCGGCCAAATTCAGGCTGATGCCACCACAATAAGCTGGATAGTATAAAACATATAAAAATTGTAAGCTCGTTAAGACCCTAGAAAGTTGGTTTTTAGTTATAATACAGATATAATTTAGAATTATTACATAACCTATAGATCATTTTATCTTCATTGCAATGAAGTAAGAGACATGGTATCAAACACGCCAGATGCACCCCAGTATTTCCATCAGATCAGAGAACTCAGCGGGCACACCGATCTTATTAACCGGATTGCCTGGTCGCCTACAGGTCGCCAGCTCGCGTCCACCTCGTATGATCGTACGGTACGTGTGTGGGGGATGACACAGGGTGCACCCGATCTCACTCTTGCAGGACATCGGGATTGGGTGACAAGTGTGACCTGGTCACCCAACGGTCGCTATCTCGCTTCAGCCTGCGGCGATGGTTATGTGCGCATCTGGAATGCTAACACAGGCGAATTGGTCAACGGCAAGGGTTTCCTGGCGCACTCGCGCACCATCTTTGATCTGGCCTGGTCACCCGATGGTAAACTGCTGGCCACTGCCTCCAGCGATAAAAATGTCATCCTGTGGCAGGTGCCCTCCTTCAAGCGAGTGCAGGTGTTTCAGGGGCACTCCGACGCGGTATACGCGCTGGCCTGGTCACCCAGTGGACAGGAGATCGCCTCAGCCTCTGGCGACCAGACCGTGCGTCTCTGGGACGCGAGAACCGGCAAGCTCAGACGGGTGCGCGATGGACATAACGACAATGTGTACACACTGGATTGGTCGTCGGATGGCCATATTCTCGCCTCCGGTTCCAACGACAGCACCATCCGCCTGTGGGGACGGCTGAGCGGGATTTTAGAAGGTCATGCGGGTCCGGTGAATCACCTGGCATTCTCGCATGACAGCCGTTTTATGGCTTCCAAGTCGCTGGATGGGACAGTGCGCCTGTGGCGCTGCGACACCTGGGAAATGATTGAGATCATGTCTGAGGTGACGCAGAATTACTGGACGGGTGGGCTGGCCTTCCACCCGCGCACGCTGGTGCTGGCGACATTGGGCGAGGATAACGCCAGCCTGCGTGTCTGGCGGTTGAATACTGATGCACTGGACAGCGCGGCAGCGGTGATGCCGACCGTGCGTTATACCAATGCCAAAGTGGTGATTGTGGGTGACAGCGGCGTAGGCAAATCCAGCCTGAACGATGCGCTGCTGGGCGGGGATATGACCCAATCCGCCCAGACCTCGACCCACGGCCTGCGCGTCAACAGCCTCAGCAACGAAGAGCATGTCGTCGGCAGCAGCCTGAACGAAATGCGCGAGATTCTGCTGTGGGATATGGCCGGGCAGCCGGGCTATCGCCTCATCCACCAGCTTCATCTCAAGGAAGTGGTGGTTGGGCTGGTGGTTTTCGACAGGCTCAACGAAACCGATCCCTTCTCCGGCGTGCGCCATTGGGAGAAAGCGCTGCGCCATGCCCATGCCATGCACAACGGCAAAGATCATCACCCACTGACCACTTTTCTGGTGGCGGGGCGGGTGGATCGCAGCGGGGTAGGCGTAGGGCCACAGCGCATCCAGGCAATGTTGCAGGAACGCGGCTTCAGGGATTATTTCGAGACCAGTGCGACCGAAGGCTGGGGTGTGCCTGCCCTGCTGGAATCGATCCAGAACGCGATTGACTGGGACAGGCTGCCACGTGTGACCTCTACCGAATTATTCCAGGACATCAAGAACTTCCTGGTGAAGGTGCGAGAGGAGGAGGGCAATCGTGAGGCTGGACGCATCCTCTATACCGTCGATCAACTCTACGATACGTTTGTCAAGAATAGCGATGGGCTGGTTGATGATGTGACGCTGCGGCCACAATTCGAGACCTGTATCGGCCTGTTGGAATCGCGTGGGCTGGTGCGCCATTTCAGCTTCGGCAACCTGGTGCTGCTGCAACCAGAACTACTGGATTCATATGCTTCATCGCTGATCTCCGCCGCGAAGGATGAGCCGGATGGGCTGGGCGTGATGGCGGAGGAAGTCGCGCACAATGCCACCTTCAGGCTGCCGGAGACGGAGCGCATCAAAGATCGGGAGCAGGAAAAGCTGCTGCTGATCGCTACGGTGGAAGACCTGCTGCGGCATGAGATCGCCCTGCGCGATGAAGATCACTTCGGGGTGCGTTATCTGGTCTTCCCATCCCAATCGACCCGTTCCACGCCCACCCTGCCTGAGCCTAATGATCGTACCGTGATCTGGGGGTTTGAAGGCCCGATGCTGAATATCTATACCACGCTGGCGGTGCGGCTGTGGCATACCGGGTTGTTCAAGGAAAAGCTGCTCTATGAAAATGCAGCAATCTACGTGACCCACGACGGCGGCCAGTGCAGCATGTACCTGCGTGCGCGTGATGCGGGGTCAGCAGAACTGCTGCTGTATTTCGACAGTAATGTGCCGCCGGAAGACTCGACCCATGTCGAGGAATACGTCAACAAGCACCTGCTGCGTCATGCGCTCCAGGACAGCGTGAAGAAGCGTCGGATGCTGGTGTGCCCCAACTGCCGCACGGTCATTCACGATGATCTGGTGAAACGGCGCAAAGAAATGCGCAAGGATTACATCATGTGCCCGGTGTGTGAGCAGAGCATCTCGCTGGTGTCGGAGACGAAAATGTCGAAGGGGCAGACCTTCATCCGGGAGATGATGGTCAACAAGCTGGACAAGGAAGCGGATACCCAGCGCCAGCGGCACACCGCTATCTCTACCCTTCAGGGCAAGATGGCGACGGAGGATTATGATGTATTCCTGTGCCACAACAACCGTGACAAGGAGAGCGTCAAAGCTATTGGTACCCTCCTGATGGAGTGTGGCCTCCTGCCGTGGCTGGATGAAGCTGATATTGCGCCGGGACACGATTGGGAAGACGCGCTGCAAGCCAACATCGAGAAGTGTAAGTCGCTGGCCTTCTTCGTGGGCAGACATGGCATCGGTGAATTCCAGCGCAACGAACTGCATCACGCGCGGTTGATCAAGGCGAAGATCATCCCGGTGGTGCTGCCCGGCACCA
>JBGSXK010000030.1:0-4753 GCA_041751455.1 Anaerolineae bacterium | reverse complement strand
CGATGTGCGTAGGTGTGCTGCTTCAGGACACGTTGTCGCGCTGCTCTACCGATTTTCTGGGCATGTTCCCAGGTCAGGGTTTGCAGATGGTCTATAACATCCTCCCCGGAATTGGCGATCAGAATTTCCTGATCCGGTTCCAGAAACTGGGTGATGCCCTGCCAGGCATCAGTGATCATACACGCACCTGCGCCAGCCGCTTCAAAGATACGGGTAGCTGGTGAAAAACCAAAAGCCGACATGCTTTCTCGATTGATATTCAGCACGGCCATTGGTGTGCAATTAAAGGCATTATGCTCTGCTGTGTAGACGTGACCTGTATAACGTATATTCTGTGGCATACTTTTATCACCCCAACCGCTTCCTCCTAATACAAAAGTATACTCAGTCAGGAGCGCGGCAGGTTTGAATAAAAATTCCTCGACACGCTTTTCACGGTCAGGCAAGCGATTGCCCATAAATGCCAGATCACCATGAAAACGGGGATCTGGTGCGACTGGAAAGTGACTCGCAGGATCAAAAGCATTATAAACAGGAACGCAGCGGCCCGCACCTAAACTGCGATAAGCGCTGATTACGGGTTCACCACCGCCATAAGTCAGGATCAGATCGTATTGAGGGATAAGAGAGTGAAACAAATCTTCGGGATGATCCTTTAAGTGCTGAATCGTCGCTGGTGCGTCAACATCCCAAAAAATCACTTTACGGTTCGGATGTTTAAGCTCAAGCACACCTTTTTCCAGAACATCATCAAACACCCCTACGCCACTCGATTTAATGACAATATCAGCCGCTTCTGCCTCATTAAGCATCTGATCAACTGCATTACGAGCAGCCGGGTAAACGACAACTTTTGCCCATTCAGGGTCTTCCATATCACGGTGCTGTTGTCGTTCATAAGCATCCGGCTCATAGAAGGTCACTTCATGACCGCGACTGTGTAATGCACGGATTAAACCCCGATAATAGGTTGCAGCACCATTCCAGTAAGCAGAGACCAGACTTGAACCAAACCATGCTATTTTCATTAGCTTACTGCCCCGTTAGTGTACAAAAGGGGATTGAATGCCATCCGGTTTTCCAGTGCCATGAACACAGACAGCAATCTGTCAACACGATGTGCGCAGCTATGTTTTGCTTTTATGGTCTGCTGACCATGCTCTGCCAGCGAGTTAGCCAGTTCGGGGGTAGTGAGAATGTGATACAGGTGCTGTTTCATCTCTGTGCCATTCTGCGCAACCAGATAATCCTTACCCGGTGTAAACAGGTTTTCAGCATCTTGCCAGGGGGCACAAACTAAAGGTATTCCACAGGTCATAGCCTCAAAAGGGCGAATCGTCGGTATTCCGGGCAGATCTCGCGCATAGGGCCTGCGTGGTACATGAACAGTCACGCGGTAACGGGCAAATAACTCTGGAACTCGATAATTGGGCACCCAACCATGATACTGGATACCCGCATCGGCCAAATCCTGGCGCGCTTTTTCACTGTAGCGAACACCATAGATTGCTGCCTTTAACCCCAGTTCCTTTACTGGTTGGATGAGGAACTCCATAAGTTCTTCGCTTCGCTCCCCATCGCCCCAGTTCCCAATCCATACCAGATCGCCAATTTTTTTGACCTCCGGCCTGGGGGAAAACATTCTGGTGTCGGCAGCTTCGTGCCACGTCCAGACGGTTTCAGGCCGCTTGTGTTTTAAATACTGCTGCCGAATCATCTCGCCGAAGGCCAATACCGCATCATAATGTGTGAGGTCATACTGTGAGATTTGTTCCGGTTTTGTCACAGACCGGTGGTGCGTATCATGAAAAAAAAGCCTGTACGCGGGGTTTTGAGCATGATGCTGACCGATGCGTCGCACCAGTTCCGGCTCATTCCATTCATGAACAATCACTATCTGAGCGCCTTCCAGCGCCTCATCCAGATCAAGCGTATCCAGATCGTAATATTCCGCTACATGATGCAGATGTGGATAAGCGGTATAGAATTCGGCAATGGCCGCTGTTCCATGCTCCTTTAGCAGATTTTGGCGACTCCATCCATTTTCAGGTTCATAGACTTTCACCTCGAAACCGCGTTCAAGCATTTCACTGACGATACCACGCAGAAAATGGGCATTACCGTGATTCCAGTCCGACACCAGAGAATGGTAGAATAAGATGATCTTCATTCAACATCTCCTTATAAATGCTCAAGTATTGTTGAGCCATGTTTTCTCGTGAGAATTGCTGTGCATGTCTTTGTGCAGCCCAACCGCGCTGCGCCTGCTCCTCTGGTGAGTGCAACAAATGTTGTACAGTCGCCAGCAGGGCGGTGTCGTCTCCTGGTGGTACAAAACAGGCAATGCCAGCCCAATTCTCATAGAGGGTGGCAACTTCGCCTAAGACCAGGGCGCAGCCAGAGAGTGCCGCCTCCAGTACAGAAAGTCCAAATGGCTCGTAAAAGGCTGGCAATACATAAACAGGGGAGCGACTGTACCACTGGCGAAGTTCGTAACGTGATAAAAAGCCCAGAGCATTTATATTCTTCATTCTTGTTCGCGCTCCATCTGGCGCATGTTCGGTGCCAGCCACGTAAACAGGATATGGTACGTTTGCTGCAATGCGCTCCAGTGCAGCAATATTTTTAGCCTCATCCCAGGTTCGCCCCACGCTAAACACCATCGATGTTTTTTGAGAGGGTGTGTAAAGACCAGTCTGAACACCGTTGGGAATGACCTGCTGCGGGGTTGTAAAGCAATAATGCTGGTGCAGCATACACAGCATTGCGTAGGTGGGGGCGATCACCTGAGTCGCACTTTGCAGGCCGTTTTCGACATACTGCTGATATCGTTTGTAACGTGCTGGAGGGGAACAGCCTTTAACCGCGTGCCACCATGAAAACACACAGGAATGCGCTACGACTATCACTGGCACCTCAAAATCAAGCGCTGCATGGGCATACCCATTAAGGTGAACCAGGTTGGGTTGCAGCCTTACTGCAAGCCTGCGCAACCAATCTCCGGCACGCCGAACATCATCCCAGGGTGAATCCATCCATTCAAGTTTGTAGGGACCCATGTGCAAGACCAGGTTTGGAATTGCCTGTGCATCTTGCCACTGATGAGGTTGAGGTTCACTCCCCATCACAGCCAGGTGAATTTCAATACCATAAGGTGCAAGCGCCTGCGCCAGATCCAGGGCATATGTCCATACCCCGCCGACTGCATCCGCGCTCATCAGGATACGCACAGTACACTCTCTAAATTTATCAGCCAGGTCTTGATTGGCGGAGTCATAACAACACCAGGGCTTTCACAAAACCGTCAGGACGACTTTGCATGAGATCAAAAGCCTGGGGTAGTTCGGACAGGGAAACACAATGCGTGTAGAGTTTGCTGGGGTTAAGGCGATTCTCCGTGACAGCTTCCACTGCCTTATGTATGCCTGTCTTATACACTTCAGGATCGCGCTCATGAGCGTTGATGACATCAATGCCGCGCCAGTTCCACATCTGCATATTTACTGTCCGTGGCCCGTCCTGATGGTAACCGGCAACAATCAACCTTCCCCGTACCTTTGTCAGGTTTGCGGCTATATCCAGCGGCTGTTGTTTGCCTGTGGCCTCAATGACAACATCACATGACTCATGTGGCACGGCATCATCATAGGTAAATACCTGGTCAGCACCCATTTCACGTGCTGTTTCCAGCGCAAACGCGCGCCGGGACAAGGCCATAGTAGTAGCCCCAGCCTGCTTGGCCAACTGCACCAGCAAGGCTCCTAAAAAACCTACTCCAACTACAGCAACCTGTTGTCCCGATTGAATCCCAGCTCGTTCGAAAATATTCATGGCACAGGCAAGCGGCTCTCCTGGGAAGGGTGTATTTGCCAGCGCTGGCGGTAACTTCACCACGGCATCTGCTGCTGCAAGATCATGAGTGGCGAAGGCATGATATGTCAGCGCAGCGACTCGATCCCCAGGTTGAACTGTCGTCACATTGGAGCCAACAGCCTGTACCACACCCCAACCCTCGTGCCCTGGCGAACCCGCTTCACGTGGATACTCAAACCAGGGTGCGCCTTCCCAAATGGCCAGGTTTGATGCACACACGCCACAGCCTTCCAGGCGAATAAGGACTTCATTATCTTTGGGTTGGGGGACAGGTATACTATGGATGGTATACTGCCGAGGCTTTTCAATCACCCCAGCCCACGTCTTATCCATCAGGCAATTCCTCTGCTGATCTTGATGTCACCAATCTGGTATGCGCATGTACTGGCTGGTGCAGCAACCAGTGGTAAAGGCGCTTTATCCCTTCGTCAACGTCAATGCCTGGATGCCAAGCCGGTCATACGGGAGAATTTGCTTGTGTCGGAGACATAATAAACTTGATCCCCAACACGCCAATCCTGAAACCGGATGTTTAAAGGCTGTCCATGTATAGCCTCAATTTTTTCCAGCACCTCCAGTAAGCTCACCGCGTTCTCCACACCACCACCAATATTGAATGCCTCGCCACGTGTTATCTCTATGCAGTCATGTGCCAGCAGCAGCGCTGTGACTAAGTCCTCAATATAGAGGATGTCTCGCACCTGTTTACCGTTACCAAAAATAGTGATTGGAGCACCTTTAAGCGCCTTAATCAGAAAATGAGCAATCCATCCCTGATCTTCGTTGCCATACTGGTGTAATCCGTATACACAACTATTGCGGAAGACCACTGCTGGCAGGTTATAGATGCGCGCGTAGTCCAGCACGTACTGGTCCGCCG
>JBGSXK010000029.1:0-4504 GCA_041751455.1 Anaerolineae bacterium | reverse complement strand
ACCTCTAACCCTGCCTAGCTCTCTCGCCAGACCACAAGTGTCTATAATCCTCTTACGTACCATTTACCTGTAGGGGTGGATAATCTGCCCCTATAGTATTGAAAAACCCAGATGTTATAATTTATTTGAGTAAAAGCTATTATTGGAGTTTGGCTTGTGTCCCAGGTTTTTATCTCTTATAAGCGAGATGAAAAAAGCAAAGCATTTGTAAAACAATTAAAGGCGAAACTGGAAGAAGTCGGGTTCGATGTATGGGTAGATGAAACACTTTTGCGTGCAGGGCAGTTGTGGATACAAGAAATTGACAATGCCATAAAAGCATCTATCGTTTTAATTGTTGTTCTTACCCCTGAAGCCCATAATTCTCTGTATGTTACCTATGAATGGTCATTTGCACTTGGGCGTGGCATGGAGGTTATTCCTTTACTTCTTGAAGACACCGAAATACACCGCCGCTTACAGGATATACAGTATATTGACTTCCGCAATCATTGGAAACTTCCCTGGGATGATTTAATTGAACGCTTGCTAGAGATTGATACAGGCCAGACACGTAAATCAAGAGAAATCCCTCCTTTTGTAAAAAGCGCTGTGACTGCGCTTGACAGTTTTGAAGTACGTGATCGCAGAACAGCAATAGATAAATTAACTGAATCAAGCCACCCTGCTGCACATGATGCCCTTATAAATGCAATGGATCATCATTTAATTGATGTTCGTAGATATGCTTCGTTGACTGTTGCAAGATTAACTAACCATCAGGATAAACGAACAATACCCGGTCTTTTAGAAGCCATTACAACTCAAAATCAAGATCGTGAACGTGCAGCGGAGGAGATTGCTAATTTCGCTGACGACGTTTTACCGAATTTAATAAACTTGCTTAATCACTCCTCAGTGGAAACCCGCAAAGTATCTGCTCAAATTTTAAGCAAGATTAAATCGACAGCCGCGGTTCCAAAATTATGTGAGCTGGCCTTGACAGATAAAGACGTTCAGCTAACAGCAATGAAAGCACTTGAGCAGATAGGAGATGAGAGAGCTATTCCCATTTTTGAAAATTTGTTGTCTCAAGAAAACCAGTATTTACGTAGGGAAGCGACGCAGGCTTTGGGCGTATTCAAAAGTGGGCCAAGTGTAAGCATACTTATTTCCGCTTTAAATGACAAAGATGAAGGTGTAGTAATCAATGCAAAAGCTTCTCTAGCTAGTTTTGGAGAAGTTATAGCGCCTGATTTATTATCTGTATTGGAATCTGATCCTGAGAATCAACAAGTTATTACATCATCCATAGAGATACTGGGTTATATTGAGCGCGGTTTTGATCCAAGTAAGTTGTTCGAGTTTTTAAATTCTGAAAATCCAGATATACGATGGTCAACTGTTATAGCTTTGCTACAGATAGGTGATGAGCAGGGGATAGCTAGGTTATCTGCCTACCTTGATAGCTACGAAAAAAAAGTAGAAAAAATAATGGATATGAATATTCATGATGATAAAAGAATTCATTTTAAGGGCCTTGAGCGTTATACAGCCTCTGTTATAGCAAATAGGCTTGTCAAGCATAGTAATCCTGAGATTAAATTGATCGCGCTAAAATGGAAAGAAAAGTTTGAGAACTCATGAACCTGCTCATTGCCACGACCAACGCGGGCAAAATCCGCGAGTATCAGACCCTGCTGGCCGAACTGCCCTTCACCCTGCTCAGTTTAAACGATGTGGGACTGGGGGATATGGACGTGGAGGAAAGCGCCGACACGCTCGAAGCTAACGCCACCCTCAAAGCCAGCGCCTACGCCCAAGCCAGCGCCCTCTATGCCCTGGCCGACGATACCGGGCTGTTTGTCGATGCGCTCGACGGCAGGCCAGGGGTCTATCCCGCGCGTTATGGCGGCCCCGGCCTGACCATGCCGCAGCGCCGCGCCCGCCTGTTAGGCGAATTGGGCAATATTCCAGCCGCGCAGCGCACCGCCCGCTTCCGCTGTGTCATCGCCCTCGGTCATCCGCACAACGAAACGGTACAGACCGTGAGCGGCACCTGCGAGGGGCACATCGCTCTCGAAGAGAGCGAAGGGGGAGAGGGCTTCGGTTATGATGCCCTGTTCATCCCCCAGGGGTACACCATCACCTGGAGCCATGTGCCGCTGGACGAGAAGAATCGCATCAGCCACCGTGGGCAGGCCGTCCATCAGGTCATCCCACTCCTCCGGGACCTCCTTTAAAAGTCACGTATGCCAGGGGCGACCCATCGGGCCGCCCCCACTTATACCGTTGGCCTTTCCCGCCGCTGCCACACCAGCAGCCCACCCGCCAGCGCCAGCATCATCAGCAGCCCCACACCCGACAGCAGCAGACCGTTGCGCACACTGGCCGGTTCATAACGCAGCTCCACCACATGCTCACCCGCTTCGACAGGCAGCGCTCGCAACGCCAGATAAGCCCGCTCAATCGGCACCGTCGCGTCATCGACATAAGCCTGCCAGCCGGGGAAATGTGTATCCCCCACCACCAGCCAGCCCGCCGCATCCGTCGTCAGTTCCAGCGTCAGATGATGCATCCCCGCGTCCGTGATCTCGACGGTGTAATCACCTGCCTCACCGGGCACTGTGCGCGTTTCCGCGCCTTCCAGCAGCACCGCCGCGAACGGGTCGAAATCCGCTTCGGCCATGTGCGCCGCCAGTGCCTCGCGGTGGTCAAAATACGCTGCATCATACGTCATGAACGCGCGCGCGGCCTGCGGACGGTTGGCATCATACAGATACGGCCCTTCACCGTAGAGCAGGGTCAGGGCCGGGTCATCCAGCGCGACATCGCTGATGATCGTATTGACGGCCATCGCATCCAGCATCGGCGACTGGTAGGTCATCACCATCGGCACCCGGTCTGCCGGGTCTACTGGCTCGCCGCGCACCACCCCCAGCAAATCCATATAGGCAGACGGAATCAGCGGGTTGTAACCCGTAATCGCCGCGATCCGAAAACGACTGCCATCGTTGACAAAACCCTGAGCATTCAGCGGCAGCACCCGGTGAGTTGCGCTCTGTGCGGCCAGTGACGCGGCATATTCCGGCGCGGCAATCGTACTCGTCTCACGGATCGACAGCATCATGCGCAGCGCGTAATTCCCCGCGTCCAGCACGATAATCGCCAGCGCCAGCGCCAGAAACGTCTGCGCGTTGATCCTGTCGCGCATCCGCCGGTAGATCAGCCACCCGCCCGCGATCACCACCAGCATCAGCACAAAGACCGTCACGGCCTGCGTATCATAAAGCGTATCCAGCTTTTCCAACTTGTCGCCCTCGCCATAACGCGAGAGGATGAGCGGCTCTGCCACCCGCGACAGCACATCTCTGGCGAACAGCAGCACCAGTACCGCCGCAGCCAGCGCCAGTGCCACCCCCCCCGTCAGCCATGCGAACAGGCGCGCCACACGAGGTCTGACCGAAGGCAGCCAGTCCGCGAAATACTGAAGGCTCACCCCTGTCACCACGGCCAGGAAAAACACATACAGCATCGTCATTCTGCCGGGGTCGGCCAACTGGTTAAAGACCGGCAAAGCATAGAGAACACGGTATAACGGGTTATTCGCACCGAAGGACAGCACAAAAAACACAATCGTCAGCAGCACATACACGCCCGACCCATCGCTGACTTTGCGCCCGCGCATCACCAGCAGATACAGCAGCAGCAGGAAGATCGGCAGCGCCCCGGCATAGATATTGAACTCTCCCCAGTACGCGCCGAAGATCGCGGTATTGGTCGCCGCGCTGCCAAAAATATCCGGCAGCAGTGTGGTCGCCACACCCGTAAACGGCATCGAGGCTTGCCTGACAAACTCATAGGGCGGGCGCGAGCGGCTGCTCAGCCCAATAAATTCCAGCGTGGGCAAAAGCTGCGCCGCAGTCACCAGCACCGCCAGCCCCACCATCACCGCCAGCCACATGCTCGACCTCAGCACCACCCCCCAGCGCTGTTTCAACGCCAGCGGCACCAGCCGATACAGCGCGTACAGCGCCACGCCCAGCAACGTATAAAAGGTCAGTGTCAGAAAGCCGCCCAGCAGTTGCAGCGCCACACACAGCGCCCCGCCCACCAGCCACAGCGGGCGGCGCTCACGCCAGTATTTTTCCACGCAGTAAAACAACCAGGGTACCCACGTCAGCGTGAGCACTGTCGGGAGGATGCCGTCGCGCAGGCGGAAAAAGACCGCGCCGCTTAGCGCAAAAGCCAGTGCCCCCGCCACAGCAGGCAGAGGACTCACATACAGCCGCAGCAGGCGATAGGTGCCGAAGGCCAACAGCAGCATATGACCATATTGCACCACCGCGAAGGCCACATGCAGCGGCAGCCAGTAGAACACAGGCTGCGCCGGATACAGCAGGCTGTTTTGCGGGTCGGCCAGCAGGGGCGCGCCGCTCATCAGATAGGGATTCCATAACGGAGCTTCGCCATTCTGGTAAGCCTCAAGCGCGGCTGTTTTGAAGGGGTAAAATTCGTTGGCAGT
>JBGSXK010000028.1:0-2057 GCA_041751455.1 Anaerolineae bacterium | reverse complement strand
CCATAGGCCGAGGTCGTTCTCATACCATATTCACCTTCGAAACGCGCCTGCTGCGCTGGCATGTAGGGTTCAGCGGAAAACAGTGCTTTCTTAATGGGTACAGCCTCTTTCGGGATACCCATCTCAGCCATTTTATCCAGTACCGTACTGAGGTAACTCGGCTGGCCAACAAAACCTGTCGCATTCAGCTTTAAAGCCATCATAATTTGTAGTTCAGTATTACCAGGGCCAGTGGGTAGCACTGTGGCACCACAAGCTCGCAGCGCTTCGTCCAGTAGCAAACCCGCGGGAGTCAGATGGTACATAAACGTATTCAGCACCCGATCCCCAAGCCCGAACCCTACATATTTAAATGGGGCTAATGCACTTTCCAAGTCTGTCACAGGCGGTTGTGGGTCAAAAATCGGACCTGGAGATATATAGATACGTGGTAGTGTCGCAGGGTCTACCGCCAAAAAGCCTCCAAAAGGCGGGTTTTCCGCGTGGATTTCTACCAGACGATCTTTACTGATCACAGGGATTTTGGGCAGATCAGCGGCGGACTGAATATCTGCCGGAATCAGGCCAGCATTATCCATGATCTGCCGGACAGCAGGCGCGTAAGCATAAGCATGGGCGATCAGGTCTGCAATACGTTGGTCGGGTACAGGGGTCAAAAGTTGTCTCCATTCAACTATACGGAAAAGTATATTACCCTAGCCAGCGCTTACGGCGCTTATAATGCTTGATTTCACGGTAGCTCTTGCGTTCACCAGAGGTATTCAGGCCCAGGTAGAATTCCTTAATATCTTCATTCTCACCAAGTTGCGCGGCCGGGCCATCCAGCACCACCCGCCCCTGCTCCATCACGTAACCATAATGCGCTATCGACAGCGCCACCCGCGCATTTTGCTCTACCAGCAGCACAGACATTTGTTCACGTGTATTAATCTCGCGAATAATCTCGAAAATTTCCGCCACCAGCATAGGCGCAAGACCCAGTGATGGCTCGTCCAGCATCATCAGCTTAGGATGGCTCATCAAGGCACGGCCAATCACCAGCATTTGCCCCTCCCCGCCAGACAGATAACCGCTGGTGCGCTTACTGAGCACCTTCAGACGGGGAAAATATTCATACACACGCTCCAGATCGTGCTTGTACTCCCGTCCGCCTTCATGGACCATCGCACCAGTGAGCAGGTTCTCCTCGGCAGTTAGATGGCGGAACAGCGGGCGACCCTCGATCACCTGGACAATGCCCATTCGCACAATATTTTCTGCATTCTGACGCTCAATCCGCTCACCGTTCCAGGTAATATTCCCACGAGTCACCTCGCCCAATTCGCTGCGCAAGAGGCCACTAATGGATTTGAGCGTGGTCGATTTGCCCGCGCCATTGGGGCCGAGCAGCGTCACAATTTGCCCCGGCTGTACCTCAAAAGTCACACCACGCAGCACCAGAATAACGCTATTGTAGATCACTTCAATATTATTGACTTGCAACATAAAGCACCCTTAAAACAGGGGCGGCATAAAATGCCGCCCCACGGGAAATTTATTGTGCTACATTCCAGGCACATCTGCCCCGCCCGGACGTAAATCCGGTGCAGGAGCAAAATCGGTCAGCGGGACGAGAATAGGCACCAGGAACTGCTGATCGCCAGACTGAACAATCATTGGCGGGTTATCTGCCCCTGCCGGAGTCTGGCCATCCTGCCCCAGGTAGGCAAGCTGCGCGATTCGATTAGCAGACAAAGCACGGACTTCAGCATCAAACGCAATCGTCTGCAATCCACCCAGCGCTTCGTAATCCATCATTTCCAGGGTATCTTTTACCGCTACCCCATCGATAGCATCATAACCAACGCGATTACCAGTCTGGATATAGGCTTCGATATACAGATCGACAATAGTCCAACCCAGAATATACGCGATGTTACGGACCTGCGGTGGACGCTCATTGGCATCGGCCTGTTCATTGATAAGCCCAATCGCCGGGATGCTGCGCTCGGTCCACCAATGGAAAGGCAGCGAACCCACCAGCCCGTTAGTTGAGGGTAATCCGTCCGAACCAAAGG
>JBGSXK010000027.1:0-4226 GCA_041751455.1 Anaerolineae bacterium | reverse complement strand
GTAGCCGCCCACAGGCTAAGCAGCACCTCACGCAGGGTAAAAGGTGTAGCAAGCATTAAATCCCATGTGCAGCCAGCGCGTTCCTGATGTATCTTTTCCGAGGTGCCCAGCGCGATTTGCAGCAGGACAATCAGCGAAAAGAGAAAATACAGCATCGGCAGGCTTAGTCCGCCAAACAGCAGAAACAGCAAAACCGCGCTGCCTACCATTAAAAAGCTGAAGCGAAGAGGAAAATCTTTACGCAGGTACTGCCGCACGATAGGATGATCGCGGCGAGTCCAGGTTGGCCACCAATGTCCAAGATAAGTGTAGGTTGTCATACGCTTATTTTAGCCGCGAAAACAGGATTATTTCGCAAAAGATAAAGGGACTCGCACAAAAACTTGACAAGCGCCCACTATCCGTCAGCCTTGCGTCGCACAGCCGACTTGGAAAGCTGCGCGGTTCGGCATAAGATTAAAGTAGATTGCTGCTCAGAGGGACATTATGCGCGCCTTACGATTATTTGTGTTTTTCTTCCTGCTGACCGGGCTTACGGCTTATGCCCAGGAAGATACTGCAGTTTATGCCATCCAGAATATCAACACCGCGTTTCTGAACCAGAATACGGAATTCCGTTTACAGTTCAACGTGATTATCCGCGGCAGCAATCCCCTTCAGGCGGAAACCACAGTAGCCGTGCTGGACACCCTCACCGATGCGGAAATCATCACACAACAGGTGCCACCACTGGGCGCGGATAACCTTGAAACAGTTACGCTTTCTATTCCCGTGACTGCGTTGCAGCCGGGCACACAGTCGCTCCGCATCCTGCTGACCGACACTGCCGGAGCCACGCTGGCAGAATCGCGCATCAGGGTCACTGTGCCAGGAAGCACCACGCCCGGCACACCTGCCCCGGATACAGGCGCTCCCCAACCCGATACAACGTCCCCTAGTTTTAATATCTATAACATTCGGGTAGATCTCACCAACCCGCTGCATCTGCTGGCGCTGGTTGGTTTTGCGATCGCCGCGCTGATGCTCCTGCTCATGCTTTTCCTGCTCTATCTTCTGCTGCGGCGCAAACCGCAGTTTCCACCCTGGCAACCTGTCTACAGCAGCAGTACACCCCAGTGGAATCCTAATTCGCAGGCTGCCCGGCGGCAGGGCTGGCAGGTTCATGCACAAAACGACCAACCGCCCCCACCACCCCAGCAGGAAGGTGCAACCCATATGCGCAAACTGCTCACCAGCCTGGACGGCAAAAACCTTCAGAACTGGCGTATCACTGCGCTGCGCTTGAGCCAGTTCGACCAGTATGGCCGCGTGACACGCAGCCAGGTGATTGTCCCTGGTGGGCTGGCCCGGCGTTTAAATCGTGCCGCACATAAAAGCGCCGGGCAAAGTGTGGAGCAGGGCATCCGCCGGATGCGTCCTATCGCCGCGGCGCTCGTCAAACAGTTACGCCGCCACATCACCCCGCGCAGCGCTATGCTGCCCATCGCGCTGGACATCCGTTTGCAGGGAACACATGGTGAAGTACGCATTATCTTCGAGCTGTTCATGATGCAGGGCGGCCAGTGGCAGATGATCGACCAGTGGGAGCCAGAGATGAACATCGCGGGCAAGACGATTCAGGAAAACTATACTTATACCCTGCATGGAATGCGTCCTGCCGAAAACTTCAAATCTTTTATACAACGCCTTCAAGGGGATCTCACCCGCCTGCTGGTTGAGATGGCAAATAAGCAACCTGTCCCCGGTCAGGAGGTCAAAGAAGATACTGCGCAACAGAAAGCCATCCGGGCTGAGTAGCGGCACTACTTATCCTAAACCAGTTCATGCACGCGCTCCCGTACATGCAGCATCATCGGCAGGCCGTTTTTGGGATTGAGCGTAATCAACGGCTGAGTCTCGATCTTCTGCCCTGGCTGGAGCGCAAGATGGTAGCGGCTGGCAATCGTCGCCAGCAGCAGCCGGGCCTCCATCATCGCAAAGCTGTTACCGATGCAGATGCGCGGCCCGCCCCCAAATGGGATATAGACATATCGTGGGATATTAGCTTCCGCCTCCGGGCTAAAACGCTCCGGCCTGAATTCTTCTGGTGCATCCCACCAGCGCGGGTCACGGTGTGTAAAGTAGCTCAGAATCGCCACCACGCTGCCTTTAGGCAGATGGTAATCACCAAGTTGTATATCTTCCAGTGCTTCCCGGCTGAAACTCCACGCCGGGGGATACAGCCGCATCGCCTCTTTAACGATCATCTCGGTATAGGGGAGGCGCTTGAGATCATCCGGTGTTGGCGGCTGCCCGGCCAGCACCCTATCCAGTTCTTCATGCAGCCGTGCTTCGACTTCAGGATGCTGCGCCAGCAGATACCATGTCCAGTTCAGCGCGTTGGCCGTGGTTTCATGCCCGGCCAGGAACAACGTTACTGCTTCATCGCGCGCCTGCTGGTCACTCATGCCGTTCCCATCATCATCCTGTGCCAGCAGCAGCATCGAGAGCAAATCGCCTTTGTCTTCTCCGCTGGCACGACGTGCCTGGATCATGCCGTACACCAGCCGGTCAAGATCGCGCACGGCCCGGTCAGCCCGGAATTTCTGCGGGGTAGGAAACCAGGCAGGCAGCAGCGACATATCCCCCGCCGCCTGCTGAATGACCGCCATCGCCTGATAAACACGATCCACTTCTTCCGAGACATCCGTATTAAACAGTGTCCGTGCGACAATTTTCATTGTCAAAGCACTCATTTCGTGGCTGATGTCCAACCGTGCCCCATCCTGCCAGCCGTCCACCATTGCCACTGAGTAATCGACCATTGTCTGCGCATAAGCCTCGATGCACCGTGTATGCAGCGCAGGCGCGACCAACCGCCGCTGGCGCTTCCAGAACTCGCCATCACTGTTCAGCAGGCCGTTGCCCAGAAAACGTGCCAGCCCTCGCTGGGAATCTTTATAACCTGCGTCTTTCACAAATTTAGCCGAATCAGTTACCAGGATCTGATGAATATACTCCGGATTAGTCACGACAAACTGCTGCATATTCAGAATTTGCATGGCATAAACATCGCCGTAAATGCGTGTCCACTCGGCAAAGGTGCCCAGCGGATTACTGCCCATTTTGCGTGTCAGCCTGAAGACATCAAGGATATTCCTGGCCGGGGGTGGCCCGGGTGGGTCTTTTAACACAGCCATCATCCGTCACTTTCCACTTTACATTTCGTCTGTTTTTAGACATACTGTCTTATAACGTATACTCAAGATCATATTCAAAGCATTCAGGATGTCAACCAACAATATTCGCATTCTGTATAATAATGGACACAATGTATCATTATGGACATAAAAGCCCCAAAAATTGACCGCCGTAAGCAGCGCACCCGCCGGATGCTGCGCCAGGCTCTGCTGGAGTTGATTGTTGAAAAAGGCTACGAACATACCAGCATTCAGGACATTACAGATCGTGCCGATGTCAGCCGTGCCACGTTTTACCTGCATTACACAGGTGGTAAGGAAGAACTGCTTAACAGCAGTATCCGCGAAATGTACGATGAACTGGCCACTGCTTATCAATCCTTCAGCTTACAGGAGGTGCTGGAAACCGGTTCCTCAGAGACGTTGATTAATCCTGCTGATTACCAGCATGTGGCCGACCATGCCGATTTCTACCGTGCCATGCTGAGCGAGAAAGGCGCGCCTTTTTTTATCAGCACAGTGCACAGCTACCTGGCAAATGTCTGTGAAGAAATGCTTATCGAAGCTGAACAGCACAGCGGCCAGAAGCCCGTCGTCCCTGTCGAGATGATGGCGCACGCTCTGGCCGGGCTGGAGATCGGTGTCGTTATGTGGTGGTTACAAAGTGGGATGCATCATTCGCCGGAGCAGATGGCGAAGATGCATTATTATCTGGCGGCGTTTGGCATGTGGCAGACATTGGGTTTAGCTGTCCCCGCGCCGGACTTCAAGCTTCAGGCAGCTCCCAACGACACTCAATAAAAAAGGCCGGGTGATATACCCGGCCTGATAGTATCTCGTGAAAAGACGAGTTACATCGGTGGCAGCAGCACCTGGTTGATGATATGAATGACGCCATTGGATGCCTGAATATCGGCACGGGTCACACTCACGTCATCATTCAGCAATACACCGAAACTACCCTGTGAGATAGCAATATCTGAGCCTTGCAGCGTGGTCGCGTTGTCCATCCCGGCCACGTCTGCCGCCAGCACCGCGCCTTCGACG
>JBGSXK010000026.1:0-4154 GCA_041751455.1 Anaerolineae bacterium | reverse complement strand
CTGGCGGGCGTGGGTGTGGCCCACAAGGTCGCCAGTTCATTGCTTCAGCTTTATTATCGTGAACGCATGTACCGCGACAAAACGCTCTACCAGAAGGTCGGGCAAACACTGGAAAATCTGCTTGACCTGGTGGCAATTGGTACAGTGGCCGACCTCGCTCCCCTCAATAAGCCAGAGAACCGCGCCCTGGTACGACGGGGTGTAGAAGTGATTAATCAGGCACGAAGACCGGGTGTACGGGCGCTGCTGGAAGTCTGCGGGGTCGAGCCAGGGCGGGCAACCGCTATGACAATTGGTTTTGCGCTGGGGCCGCGAATCAACGCCGCGGGCAGGCTGGACAGCGCGATGATTGCCTATAATCTGCTGGCAGCACAGGATATGGCCACCGCGAGGCAGTTGGCGGAGGAACTGGACGGGCTGAACAGGCAGCGGCAGGACCTCACACGGGAGGCGCAGGAGGTGATTAAGGCACAAATGGCCACAGATGAAAACGGCAACCTTCCATTGATCTTTGCTGCTGGCGATTTTCAGCCAGGGATTGTCGGTCTGGTGGCTGGCAGGCTGGTCGAGGAGTTTTACAGACCTTCAATAGTGATGGAACTTGGCGAGATCGAGAGTCGTGCTTCCTGCCGAAGCATCCCACAGTTTGATATTACGCAGGCGCTTGACCAGTGTGCCGATTTGCTGGTGCGGCATGGGGGTCATGCCCAGGCAGCGGGCTTCACAGTGCTGAATAAGAATATCGATCATCTACTGGCAAAGCTGCGTTATCAGGTGCAGGCAAGCCTGGAAGGGTATGAGCTGAAACCGACACTGGAAATTGATGCAGAGGTAGATATTAATCAACTTTCCGAAGGGTTAGTGGAAGAGTTAGTTTATCTCGAGCCGACAGGCTATATGAATCCCCCGCCTGTGCTGGTTTCCCGTAATCTTTATGTTCTGGAATATCGTACCCTGAAAGAAGATCGTCATTTAAAATTTAAAGTGGCGCGTGCCGGACGGCCTCCGTTAGATGCAATTGGCTTTGGGTTGGGGCCCTGGGCACAGGATATGCCCAGTCGTGTGGATGTGGCCTACCAGCTAGAGATTAATGAATGGAATGGTAAGCGGAGCCTCCAGTTGAACGTGCAGGATTTATGCAGGGCGAGATCGCAGTGAGGCAAAAGCACATCGTAAAAATATTCTATGTGGTGTGGGTTTTATGTGTCCTGCTTTTACCTGCTGTTCTGCTGGCACAGGAAGAAAATGTTTTTGGGGTGGTAGAGGGGTTCTGGTTTCCAGAGCTGACCTGTGAGTTGGGCGCGGGCTGGGAGCGCATCATCTTCGACTGGTCGCAGCATCAGCCATCCGGCCCGGAAGACTGGCACACGCTCAATGTGGATGATCGCTGGCTGAAAGCAGCCAACCAGTGTGGGCGCGAGGTGATTGCACTGTTGAAGCATACTCCAGAGTGGGCGACGGACGGATTGGCGGGTGCGGGCGTACCGCGTGGATTATACCTGCCTGTCGATGACCCTGATAACCTGTGGGCAAATTTCGTGCGGCGCAGTGCGGCCTATTATGCCAGCCGGGGTGTCAATCATTTTATTATCTGGAACGAGCCGGATATTTCCCGTGAAACGTATGGTTTTGAGTATGAAGGCGAACTGGAGGATTATTTCCAACTGCTCAAAATAGCCTATTTAGCGGCTAAACAGGGCAACTCGGCCGCCTTAATTCATATGGCAGGGACAACCTACTGGCATGATGTGAATGAAGGCCAGCGGCTGTATATGGATCGCCTGCTGGAACGCATTACCCAGGAGCCGGAGGCCGCGCAGCACGGCTATTATTTCGATGTCTTCAGCCTGCATATTTATTTCCGTAGTGATACGGTATACCAGATTGTGCGCGAAACCAGAGAGCTTCTGGATCGTTATGATTTACAGGATAAGAGTATCTGGATTAATGAAACCAATGCCGCGCCAACAGATGACCCGCAGTGGCCGGTAGAGCGCCCGGTATACCAGCTTGACCTGGAACAGCAGGCGGCCTTTTTGATGCAGGCAGCAGGATTAGGTTTGGCGGCAGGTGCAGAGCGTATGGCAGTGTATAAGCTCTATGATCAGGCACTGCCGCTCGGCGGGGAATCTTTCGGCATTCTCAGCCCGGCGGATCAACGCCCGCGTCCGGCGTATCAGACATGGCAGACTGTAATTGAATATCTTAACGGGGTGGAGCAGGCGCGTCGCGCCAGTACGCCACATGTGGATGTAATACACATGCAGCACAGTGCCGGACATCAGACGTTCATGGCCTGGGCGCGCAGCGGGGAGGCAACCCGCGTGGAGATCGGCGCGACGGCGGAGAAAGCTCATTTGATTGACCAGTACGGCAGTATTACCCTCTTGCGTCCGATCAACGGAGTCTATACACTCTCTTTACCCGGCGCAGCCTGTAATCAGGTGGATGGCTGTGCGGTAGGCGGCCCGGTGTGGCTGCTGGTGCAGCCTGAAGGCGAGAGCCTGCTGCGCGAAGTCACAACGGCAGAATCGATCAATCTGGTGTTTCAGTAGGAGTAAGCAGGACATTATGGAAGATAAACGGGTCGTCCCGCGACAGTTAAAGTTTAATTATGGCGGACAGGCTGTCATTGAAGGTGTGATGATGCGTGGGGCGCACTCTGCCGCTGTTGCGGTGCGCAATCCCAAAGGCGAGATCGTCATCCACGAAACCCCTTTGAGCCGCACGCTTTATCGCGGGCGTATTATCAAAACGCCATTTGTACGTGGTGTGATCGGCCTGTGGGATGCATTAGGGTTGGGTACACGGGCACTGATGTGGGCGGCAGATGTGGCAATGGGCGAAGAAGAGGAGAAGATCGACTTCAACGGCCCTATTGGGTGGGCGACGATTGGATTCTCGCTGCTGCTGGGGATCGGATTGTTTTTTCTATTTCCAACCACCGCCGCTGCGGGTATTGGTAACTGGCTTGGCCTTACGCCAGATGGTGTGGCGGGTATTGGTTTTGACGCATTTCTGGTGAATCTGATCGAAGGTGTGATTCAGATCACCCTGCTGATCGGTTACATCTGGTTGATTGGACGTATCCCGGATGTCAAACGGCTGTTTGGTTATCATGGTGCAGAGCATAAAACGATTAACGCATATGAAGCCGGTGCTGATCTGACACCGGAAATTGTCGCGCAGTATCCCATTGAACATCCGCGCTGCGGTACAGCCTTCCTGCTCACCGTTGCTTTTGTTAGTGTGCTGGTGTTTTCTCTGCTGGGTCGGCCACCGTTTCTGCTGCTCATTCTTTCGCGGGTGGTGTTTATCCCGATCATCGCCGGGATCGCCTATGAGGTCATTCAGTTTTCCGCACGGAACATGCACAATCCGCTGGTGCGCTGGCTGGTCAAGCCGAATCTGGCTTTGCAGCATCTTACGACACGCCAGCCTGATCTGCATATGATCGAAGTGGCGATTGTGTCCTTTGAGAGGGTGCTGGTTTCTGAAGGTGTTTTACGGGATGAGGATGTAGTGATCCCTGCGCCGCGCCCGGAAGCGGTTTCGCCCACCCTGGCAGCAGGGGATTGACAACATAAAGGCAGATTGAAAAGTGAAATCCCGGGCGACCCACAGGTCGCTCGTTTTATTGTATATTTAGTAATTCGTACCTGACCACAGGAGTCGTTTCTTCCGCGTTGCAGCTGTTGTGAATGGATGTTTCAGCAGCGGCCTGGGTAAGTGAAACAGTATAAATATGGGAATCATCTGTACTCTGGAAGCGTACCTGCCAGTGTTGGTGCGTAACAGTTTGATCTAGCAGGGTAAATGCGTCTAAATTCCTTTTTCCTGCTTTGATGCGCAGGTAATACTCCGCTGCCTGTGCCGCGCTATCATAACATACCCGCCCACGCAGGCGTTCCAGATAAAGCTGGCCGCGAGTATACATGTTGACCAGTTCATCCACCTCACTCTCGTGAATACGACCGTAACAGATGCCATGCGGGAAAAAGAGAGTGGTTGGTGCGAAGCGATGTCCGCCAATATGAGAACACTGCCAGACTTGCTGCTCTGTATACCTGGCAAGCTGTCTGTATAAAGGCAGGCCATATCTGGCGCAGCATCGGTCACGTCGGGCATTGACACAGACCAGATAGAGCGCTTGC
>JBGSXK010000025.1:0-5898 GCA_041751455.1 Anaerolineae bacterium | reverse complement strand
GTTTTTCGCCCAACACCGGGATACCGGCATCCAGCAGTTCCATTGTCGGCTCGTAATGATCGCCGCCGTTTTCCTTACCTGCTGTTGCCATGCTCACTGCGTCAATCTGGAGGCCACTGGCGAGCATCTCTTTAACACTGTAGAAGCCCTGACAGCCATATTTTTCCGCCGCCCGGTCAGATTTCTCTTTAATAAGGTCACAAACCGCGACCATCTCAACATCCGGGTGCTGATGATAAATCCCGGCATGGATATTGCCGATATTGCCCACACCCACCACCGCAACTTTTAAAGGCATATGCTTTGCTCCTCAGGCAATTCACAGGGGCAGGCTGTACCCTACCCCTGCACCCATACAATAAGGCAATCTACTTTCTTGCTTCGGCCTGTAATTTCGCGGCCTGCGTCGGGTCGCCGATGTGCAGCGTATCATACGCCTGCTGCGATGTCTTGAACGCGCCTACGCCTTCCTTGCCGTGCCAGTCGCCCTGGTGGTGCATGGGGTTGGGCAGGCCGGTTTCGGCTTCACGCTTGCTGATCCATGCATTCATGCGTGACCGCAGCAGCGCCACAATCTCCGGCTCCTGCTCCGCCAGGTTGTTATTTTCTTCCGGGTCCTGTGTCAGGTTGTAAAGCTCGATCTCTGGCTTAAAGTGAAAGTCCGGTTCCAGCGCGATCATCAGCTTCCATTCCGGGGTACGCCAGCCATGTTTGCGCATCCATGTGCATTCAGTAATGTAAAACTCACTCTCGTGCGAGGCTACATCATCGTACATCAGGGGCAGCAGGCTGCGGCCATCAAAGCGCTTGTCCGACGGCCACTCGATATCCGCTTCGCTGATGTCCAGCAAATCCATAATTGTAGGCACCAGGTCTTTATGCTGGTTAAAGCCTTTTACGCGCTTGCCTGCCGGGACTTTGCCGGGATAACGGATAATCAGCGGAACGTGCAGCACGTTATCGTACATACCATGATGGTCGAACCAGCATTCATGTTCATAGAGTGTTTCACCATGGTCGCCATTAATAATCACAATCGTCTCGTCCAGAATGCCCTGTGTCTCCAGAGCATTGAAAATGGACTGGATACAGGCATCCATATAGGCAATCGCGCCATCGTACTGGGCGATCACATAATCCTTGTCGCTGATCCCTGGCGGCATCCAACTGGCGAAAAAATCGCGGAACGGCTTAAAGTTCATCACCGGTTCCATCGATTTGTTCTTCGGGTCGTTCTCGCTGCCGTGATAAAACATGCGCTCATAAGGCGCGGGTGGCAGGTAGGGTGCGTGAGGATCCATATGCCGCAGGAACAGGAAAAATGGCTTTTTCTTCTTTGCCAGCCGCCCCAGCTCCGGGATCGCCACATCATTCAGGCTCTGTGCTTTTGGACTGCGGCCTTCGTTCCAGCTCCCCCACGCGGGATAATCCAGATAATTATCGAAACCGCGTGAACTGGGGTTGCCGCTAAAGCCAACGCAGGTGGTGTGATAATCCAGATCACCGAGGATTTCGGCCAGGGTTTTGACCTCTGGCCGCAGCCCGCCTTTATGCCGCAGCGCGACCACCTGTGTGCCAAAGCAGTCCATCCCTGTGAGCATGGAGGCGTAGGCGCTGGTGGTAGGGATATGCGGGCTGAAGGTGTTCTCGAACAGCGTGCCACCCTGCGCGAAGCGATCAATATAAGGGGTGGTCAGGCGTGGATAGCCGTAGCTGCTCATATGATCGGCACGCAGCGAGTCGATGCCGAACAGCACAATATTCGGTGGTTTTTTACGTGATTTTTTGGGCATTGTTTCCCCTGTAACCAATATAATCAGCGAATTTCCAGCAGCAAACGCTGGATTTGCGGTACGGTATTCGCCACAAATACCGCCAACTGAGCCTGTCCATGCTCTGCTGAGGCGGAGCGCGGGTCTTCGCCCATGACACCATCCTCATCCAGCGTGGTCACGCGGTCTGCGGGCAGCGCGGCCAGTTCCACTGTCTGAGGATGCCACAGCGCCATGTAAGAGGTTTCGCCTTTCGCGGCGTGATTGCCCTCGAAGTGGTCCTTATGCGGCTCCCAATCGGCCAGCGCCCATGCGCGTACGTGTGGATAGGCGGACTGAAAGGTTTCCACCGTTTCCTTGATGGCGGCCACATGCGCGCCACCATAATGTCCTGTAACCAGCACGATCACCCTGAAACCTTCATCGGCCAGTTGTTGCAGGTACTCCAGGCACAGCGCGCGAATCGTCGTGCCCGCATGTTCCAGTGTATGGCCGAAGCCTTTAAATGGCTTGATGGTGTCCGTTCCTGCATAGACAGGCGGCAGCACTACGCCCCCGGTCTCTGAGGCCAGAGCCTCACACAGGCCACGTGCTTTCAGGCCATCCAGCCCAATCGGATTATGGTAACTGTGCCATTCCAGCGCGCCCCAGGGTAGATAGGCGATGGGCGCACTGGCACGAATAGCTTCAATCTGCGCCGGGCGCAGCAGTTCATAGGCTCCCCACTGAATGTTGTTCATGCTGTGCTTCCCGTCACGCCGTTACACTGGATTTGATCTTGTGATAGATCAGGGGGTTGATGGCGTCATCCTCCAGCACATCACCAATCTGGTAGCGTGCCATCTGCTCCTCAGTGAGGATGTTCTGCTTGCCGTTGAAGGTGCTGCCATCCGGCATATAGGCACAGGTCATCGCCCGCCGCCATCCGGGAGTCATATTCGCGCCCGCACCGTGCGCCAGCAGGCCATTATGAAAGGAGCAGTCCCCGGCTTTCATGGGCGCGGCGACTGAAGGCAGGCTCGCCCAATCGGTATAGGTGCGGAAGAGGTCGCCAATATTCTGGCCAATGGGGGCATTGTCCCAGGTGGCGCTTTTATGCGTGCCGGGGAGAAAATACAGGCAGCCATTTTCCAGCGTGGCATCATCCAGCGCGACCCAGATGCTGATAGCATCCCTCGAAGAGAATGACCAGTAGGGGTTATCCAGGTGCCAGCCAGTGGGATTGCCCCAGGGCTGCTTAATCAACGCCTGATCGTGCCAGATGCGAATCCCGTCCACACCTGCCAGTTCCGCCGCCAGCTTACCCAGACGTGGGTCGAACATCAGGCGTTTCATGCCTTCATGATCGTTCCACAGATTAATGCGCTGGATAAACACATTGTCATAGTAAGAGTCGGCGGCGCGCATCCGGCCATCGGCCAGTTTGCGATCTTCACGCTGCTGCACCGCTTCATCCATACAACGCCGCCAATCTTCCAGCTCCTCCGGCGTAAGGAAATCATGCAGAACAACAAAGCCGTTCTCACGATAGGCCGCGATTTGCTCAGAGTTTAAATCAATCTTCATTCGTTCTCCCAAAATTTCTTAAAAGGGTTTAACTTACACGTATAAGTTGATCATAACGCAGCGAAAAACTTCGGGCAACTTTTTACTAGATGATACCGAATTCAGGTGCTTGCTACCAGCAGTTTAAGACCAATGTCAGGGCAATTACACCAGAGGATTACAGAGTTCACGATGCAGCCCGGACTATTCAGAAGCATAACAGAATTCGTCATTGTACCGCTGGCTCTGCCTGTATCATGGGGATGCAGGCCATTTTGATAAAGTTTTCAACCGCTGCGGGAGTATGTTGCTTCCTGGCACTCTGGAAATCCCGTATTTAATAATTAACGCATCCCCATCCTGATCGCGCCGTCAAGCCTGATCACCTCGCCGTTAAGATAGGCATTTTCAATAATATGCTGCGCCAGATGCGCGTATTCGTCGGCCTGGCCCAGACGCGCCGGGAACGGCACCTGGCTGCCCAGTGAAGCACGTAATTCATCGTTCATACCCGCCATCATGGGAGTTTCCATAATACCGGGCGCAATGGTCACTACACGAATCCCGCTTCGGGAGAGATCACGCGCGATGGGCAGGGTCATGCTGACGATGCCGCCTTTCGACGCGGCATAAGCTGCCTGGCCGATCTGGCCATCGAAGGCGGCGACAGAGGCGGTGTTGATAATCACACCGCGCTCACCATCCGCATTGGGTTGGTTGCCACTCATCACAGCAGCGGCCAGCCGGATCACGTTAAACGTGCCGATCAGGTTCACACGGATCACCTTCTCGAAAGCATCCAACGCATGTACGCCCTTTTTGCCAACGGTGCGCTCACCGATGACGATACCCGCACAGTTGATCGCTACATGCAGCCCACCAAAGCCGTCCAGTGCGGTCTGGATGGTCGTCTGCACCTCGCTCTCACTGCTGACATCAGCCTGCACGTAGCGTGCGCTGCCCAGTTCCGCTGCCAACGCCGCGCCGCGTTCCGCATTGAGGTCTGCGATCACCACGTTCATGCCCTGGGCTGCCAGCCGTCGGGCACAGCCTTCGCCCAGACCTGACGCGCCACCTGTCACCAGGGCGGTGTGCTGTTGTAGTTGCATAATCCCTGCCTTTGCCCTCAACATACTGTTTATACGGATTGTAGCACGCATCACCACCGGGCTTAGCTGCCCTACAGCTTCTCGCGGCGCTTCCAGAACTTGTGTTCCTCAGGCATCGCGGCACGGGCCGCCACCACAATTGAGCCGAAGAAGATCACCGGCGCGAGCAGGCTGCCAATGAAGGCCAGTACGCTCAAAACACCGTTTGCCTGCACAAACTCGATTACGGTATTCAGGTCGTTTAACTGGTGAATATCTGCCCAGAATGAAGGTAGCGTAAACAGGATAATGCTCAGCGACAGACCGGCTAGAAACACCGCCTGCCGCGAGTTCTGCTGGCTCCCCCGCTCCGAAATCTGCGCCAGGTAAATCTCATCCACATGATCGACCAGGCTCGTCAGATTGCTCACATTGCGCTCGGCGTGGTTCAGCAGCAGCGGCATCTGCATCTGCCGCATCAGATGGCTGGCCTTTTCCACCGCATATTCCGCCCGGCTCCAGAAGGTCGGGTTAATCAACCCCTGGCATACCCCCACAAGACGGCTCAGATTGGCCGACTGGTTGGTGAGTTCGATCAGGCGGCGCTGGTTGTCTTGCAGCGGCCCATTCAGCTCACCGCGCAGGATATTCTGGCGCGCATGGTCGAGTTCATCAACAAACTGCTGGAGCGTGTGCGCGCTGGAATTCTCCACCCACTGCGCCAGTACGCTGATCTCCATCACGAATTCAATCAGCCGCTCCAGTGCTTCCCAGTAACGTGTATACTCCACAAATGTAGTGGTCGTCTTGGCATCCAGCTTGGACACAAACAGGTGTTCCCGGCTGGCACGCCTGGAAGGCATGATCACAGCCGTGCGCGAGGTCAGCACACACAGCTCGTCGGCCCAACTGGCAGTATCCTGCGCAAAGACGTTGTTCACCACATTCAGGTTGTGGCGTGGAAAGTGACGGCTGTTAATCCCTCCGCTGGCTGACCTGGAAAGCAGCGCACCTTCTACCAGCCCCACAATCGCCCATTTGATGCGGATAGAGCGCTTGACATCGCTCGGCTCGACACCAATCAGATTCCTGGTCGGGCGCTTGATATGGATTTCCTGTGTTTCGTCTTCCGGCAGATCATCGGCCTGCGCCAGCCTGTGCGCGGGCGGCGTGATCATGTCCGGCTCGGCCACCAGTCTGTCCAGATGATAAATCGTATACGAGTCATACAGCGATGAGGACAGGTCGGGCTGCACAGCATGAAGCTGCACCGTCTTGTGCCCCTCCATACGAATCTCGCTGCCGACATCACGGATGAAGCGCTGGCCTATCTCGCGGGCAAGCTGCCACTGTACCGGGATATAATCCAGCTCCGGTGTGTCATGGTTCTTCACACCCAGCCATTCCAGAAACATACGTGTGGAATCAGCCTTGCGCCGGCTCTCGCCGCGTTGTTTGGTGGTGAGGCCGGGGCTGGTAAGCTCTGCCCGCAG
>JBGSXK010000024.1:0-5247 GCA_041751455.1 Anaerolineae bacterium | reverse complement strand
TCCCCTGCTATGCGTACTTCACACCATTCTGGAACAGCCGCAGGCCGATCATGCCCCCTTCGCCCCGATGATAACGCGGGTGCTGCCAGGGGTAGATATGATTCTCCGGGTGGGGCATGAGGCCGAAAACGTTGCCCGCCGTGTTGCACAGCGCAGCAATGTTCAAATCCGAGCCGTTCGGGTTAAACGGATACCCTGCCGGTTTGTCCTGCGCGTCCACATAAGTAAGCGCCGCCAACCCATCCGCCCACAATTGGTCGAGTGCAGCCTGATCATGAGCGATGACACGCCCTTCGCCATGCGCCACCGGGCAGTAAATCGGCTCGTCCAGTCCCTGCGTGAACAATGAGGGGCTGTGCGGGTTGGGTTGCAGATATACCCAGCGGCATTCAAACCGGGCTTTCTCGTTACGGGCAAGCGTGACCATTCTCCCCTCGCCCCTTGTGGGAGAGGGGGCGGAGGTGAGGGAGGCAGTATCACCCGGCAGCAGACCCGCTTTCACGAGCGCCTGAAAGCCGTTGCAGATACCGAGAACTGGCTTACCCATTTGAATGAATTGCGTGATGTCGTCATGCAGCCGATGGCGCAGGTCAAGCGCCCACAGCGTCCCCGCGCCGAGATCATCGCCATACGAAAAGCCGCCCGGCACGACCAGCATATGATAATCCGAAAGCATACGTTCACCACTCAGTAGTTGATTGACATGCACAATCTCTGGCTGCGCGCCCGCCATCTCGCACGCCAGCGCCGCGTCGTGATCGCGGTTCGTCCCTGTCGCGTGCAGAATCAGCACCTTCGGCGGCTGGGTGTGAATCGCGGGTGTGCGGGTGAAAGTGGCCTGGGTGGTGGTCGATGCGGGTAGAGGCGTAATACTTTGCGCTTCTATAGTTTCGCCGCGCCATGACTGTTCAAGTTCGGTGATTGATATTTTTGCGAGTAATGGCGATAGGTCTTTTGCATCAGGACGGGTATCAATAGCGTGTATTTGTAGATTGTGTGAGACATCGGGTTTAAGAACCGGGCCTAGCTCTCCGTACCAAACATCATGTTCCGTCCATACAAGTTGATGAAAGGCCTCTCGATGTTCGGGTTTTATTTCAACGATAAACCGTCCCGTTGTTTCAGAGAACAGATATTTATGGATCAACTCGCTGTTGAGATCAATAGGCTCGTTTTCCAAAACAAAAGTTGGAAGTACAGCCCCCAGCCCCCCCGCAATACACATCTCCGCCAGCGCCACAGCAAGCCCACCTTCGCTCACATCATGGCACGACTGCACCAGCCCGGCCTGAATGGCTTGGTGCAGGGCGCGGTAAGTGTGGATTGCATCGGGGTTAGGCTGCGGCACTGTGCCGCCCGCGATACCGTGCAGCAGATCGTAATGACTGCCGCCCATCTCATCGCGCGTTTCCCCGATGACATACAGCAGATTACGCGGCTTTTTCAAGTCCATCGTGACCGTTTTGGTCACCTCTGGCACGATGCCCACCGCCGAAATCACCAGCGTACCAGGAATGGGATGGCGCTCGCCATCCGCCCCCAGATACTCGTTGTTCAGGCTGTCCTTCCCGCTGATGAACGGCAGGCCGTAAGCGACAGCGGCATCATGACAGCCCTGCGCACAGCGCACCAGTGCGCCCAGTCGATCCGGCAGGCTGGTGTTGCCCCAGCAGAAATTATCCAGAATCGCGATCTGATCGGGGTCTGCCCCCACCGCCACCAGATTCCGTACCGCCTCATCAATCGCTGCCCACGCCATCGCATACGGATCAATCGCGCCATACTGCGGGCAAAGCCCATTGGCGAGAGCAACAGCTTTCGTCCCCTCACCCCCTGCATTCAGGGTGAGCGGTGCCATCGGCACGATCACCGCTGCATCCGATGGACCATGATTATCCACGCCAACCAGCGGCTTGATCGCTGTGCCGCCCTGCACCTCGTGATCGTAACGCCGGATCACACTTTCCTTGCTGCGAATGTTCGGATGTGCCAGCAGACGGAGCAGGGTGCTGTTCAGGTGCTTTGTGGCTTCCGTTTCACTTGTCGCGCTCGCCCATTGATGGTCTGGTTGAGGGCTGTTCGCTGCATTGGGCTGCCATGCCGCCTGCAAACGCCAGCGCGGGAGTCCATCGTGCAGGAATTGCATGGCAATATCACCCACAGGTTTATCACCATAATACAACTCAAGGCGGCCAGTGGGCTTGAAGCTGCCGATAGCAACCGCCTCAATATCCTGACCGTCGCAGATGGCTTTCAGCCGCGCCCAGTTTTCCGGCGGCACAGCCAGCACCATGCGCTCCTGCGCCTCGCTCAACCAGATTTCCCATGGATGCAGGCCGGGGTACTTGAGCGGGACGGTGTTCAACTGCACCCACGCGCCGATCTTCTCGCCCATCTCACCCACTGCCGACGACAGCCCACCCGCGCCGCAGTCAGTGATCGCCGTGTATAACCCTTCATCACGGGCGCGGAGGATGGCCTCCATCGTCTGCTTTTCATGGATGGGATGGCCGATCTGCACCGCGCCGCCGGAAACGGTACTGGTATTTTCGTCAATTTCCATGCTGGAAAAGGTCGCGCCGCGAATGCCATCCCGCCCGGTGCGCCCGCCGATGACGACAATCAGGTCGCCCGGCTGCGCCTGAGTACGATGCGCGTTGCGTGGCAGAATGCCCAGACAGCCGCAGAATACCAGCGGATTTGATGTGTAACCTGCGTCGTAAAATATGGCCCCGTTTACGGTGGGGATACCCATCTTGTTGCCGTAATCTTCAATCCCGCTGACCACCCCCTCCGCGATACGGCGCGGATGCAGCACACCAGGCTGTAAATCCTCATGCGGCATGTCCGGCAGGCCAAAGCAGAGTATATCAGTGTTGGCAATCGGGCGAGCGCTCACCCCCATCACATCACGGATGACCCCACCCACGCCTGTGTTGGCCCCACCGAAGGGTTCAATGGCGGAGGGGCGGTTGTGGGTCTCGACTTTGAAGGCAAGGTCGAAATGCTCATCAAAGGCGATAATGCCGGCATTATCGACAAAGGCCGAGCGCACCCAGGGTTTATTGACTTTTTCGGTCGCGGCACGGATGTAAGTGTTCAGCAGGCCGTCGATGGTGTGTGTGCCCTCTGGCCCGGTGTAGTCGATGACTGCCTTAAAGGTCTTGTGGACACAGTGTTCGCTCCACGTCTGCGCCAGCATTTCCAGTTCGGCATCTGTCGGGTCACGCTCTTCCTGCTGGAAATAATCCCGAATCGCCTGCATCTCACTCAGATTGAGCGAAAGCCGCCGTTCCCGGCTGATCGCCAGCAGCCCATCATCGTCTGCATCGCGCAGGGTGATGATCTCCACAGTATCATCCGTGGCCTGGTAGGGGAAGAAGGGCGCGCTGATGGGCTGGTCGATGCTGTAACGCTGGATGACGGGGTTTGCGCAGATTTCCCGCGCCAGCCGTTGCAGATCACGGCTGCTCAGGCTGCCTGTGAACAGGAAACGCTCGCCCGTGGCGGCACGCTCTATGCCCACAATGCCGAGCCTATGGGCAGCGCGCAGCAGGTTTTCTGCGGCGGGATCAGTCACGCCCGGCAGCAGCGTCACATCAATAAAATGATCGGCCTCGGCCATGTCTGCGCTGCCGCTGGCATGAATCTGAAAATCCTCTGTCACCGGGTCGGCCAGCAGTTCAGGGGCGATTTGCTCAGCCTGCTGGGGTGTGAGTTCCCCTTCTAAGAAAAAAAGCCGCACACGGCGGCAGGCGATGACTTCATCAAGCCCCAACTGGTGTGCAGCCTCCACAATGCCAGCGGCGGTTTCCACGCCTGTTTTATAGGCAACCTCAATGCAGGATAAGGTGGTTGTCTTCTCCAAAGGAAAGTCCCTTGTTTGATGTGAGCAGTGGACGGAGGTCTGATTTACATGACGTTTAAATGACTGTTCCTAATTATAAGCCGCTGTGCCCCGATAAGCTATGGTTTGATCTGGTGTGTGATGAGAAAGCATATCCGTAGAATCGGTGCATTGGCAATAGTTGGCGTGGGGTGTATGTCACATCCCATCGGTCTGATTGTCGCCGAACAGCAGCGCCTTCAGCAGCCGATCCGACAGTGAGGCGTAAATCTTCGCTTTCAGCCAGCCCGCCAGATGCGGAGCATGTGCCAGGCAGTAAGCAGTTGACAGCAGCGCCTGCTGCTGGGGGGTATAGGCGGGTTGTCCATCGGCGGGATACAGGTCGGCGAACTGGTCATTGGTGAAAAACGTGCCCAGCACATCGCGCATCTGCATGTAGACGTTGCCCTTGCGGAAGGCGGCGCGGGCGATTTTGGCGGTCAGTTCGGGAATAGGTGGAATGGGTCGGCTTTGCAGGGACATAGTTAAAACCTTCTCATTGAAAAGAAATCCGTCATTTGTTTCTAACTCAATGCTCGGTCTTGAGTATCGCGCAATTTTATGATGAGTTGAGCTAAAACGCCCCTGGCCCTCTGTGTCAACTTACACAAGGGTCAAGGGCGTTATAGGCAATTCGCTAAGGTTTAAGCTGTTAGAAATTTACATCACGTTTATATTACAATGCCTTAAACTACGCACAGCAGAGCCGCACAGAGAGTAACATAATATGAAAGCGAACGCTTGGTCATTCCCTCAACAAGCATGTACCGTCCTTCTGTGGCAAAAGAATTCTTTCAGCCACGAGATGACCTTCAATATTCATACTAACGGGCTGGTCTTGAAGCCATTGGAGAAACACTTTTACATTAGGGTCTTGGGAGTCATGAACCATTCGCCAATTAAGGTGCTGCCAAAACCATTCAAAGCGAATTGCTTCAGGGTTAGGTGCATCCCATTCAAGTATTTCGCCATTGTGGATGTTTTTCATTTTGCATCCTATCCCATGTACTTTATATTCCCATTCTTCTTTCCAAATGCCTTTTGAGAGACTTGAGGCGGAAGTGTTTTGGTATGCAGTGATGTAGGAAGTCAAATCAATGTTTAAAATTCGGCTACCATCGATTTTAAGGGCAACTGGATGAATATCCAACATAGCTAAAATTACCAGCCGTTGCCTTTCCACAAAGTAAGCGATCAAATTACGCAAAGTATCGATAATATAAGCATCCATTGTGTAATCTTCCTCAATCCTCATTTCAGTTTTAGCTCCATCCCACAAATTCCCAAGGATAGATATTGCCTGCTCGATTCCGTCTCAAGGTTCCGAAATTAAAAGTGAGGGGCTGAAGTGGCGGAACACC
>JBGSXK010000023.1:0-12062 GCA_041751455.1 Anaerolineae bacterium | reverse complement strand
GCTCATCCCCCGAATGCACATAACGATAGCCATGCTCATGTGCCAGCACCTCGCAGTGTTTTCGCGCCTCGTCAAAGCGTTCTCCATGAAAGATAACCTCCGCGCCCATGCCTTGCATCGCTGCCACCTTGCCAGGATTTGCCCCCTCTGGCACGACAATGCGCGCGGGCACGCCGAATAACTGCCCCCCATAAGCGACGGATTGGCCGTGATTCCCCGTAGACGCGGCGATCAGTCCCCGGCTGCGTTCCTCCACGCTCATCTGTGAAACCAGGTTGACTCCACCACGCACCTTGAACGCGCCCACAGGCTGGTAATTCTCATGCTTGACATAAACCCGCGTGCCTATCAGTGCATTCAGCGCCGGATAGCTGTAGAAAGGTGTAGGCTGTAAGTATGGGCGAATCTGGCGTTGTGCCAGCAGTACATCTTGGAAATTAGGGATCCGCATTATTTTATGCTCCGGTGTACATGCCGACAGGCAGCCATTCATAAAAAGCCAACCGAATATGAGGAGTAAGCGCCAGGTTAAAACTAAAATGCCCCGTAGCATCAACCGCAATCGTAGGGCGCATGATTAACGCGCCATCTGTGCGCAGCCCAATGGCCAGATAAGCCTGGCCAGTGCCCACCTGCCGCGTCGTCTGTAACCCCTCCACAGGCTGCAAGCGCCCCAGCAGCCGCGCCAGTTCTTCCACGTGTGGCCGCAGGGCAATCTCCAACGGGCCGTGACTGGCGGAGATCGCAATATATGCCCCTTCGCGGCGCATGGCGATGATCGGGCTGTAGTCGTTAGCCGTGCTGACAGAGAGTGTCATGATACCGCTTTTTGCGTCTATCGCGATTTTGTCCAGTGTTTGAAAATTACGCATCCCAATGCCTCCCAGCCCCGCCTAAAATGGCGAGTATAGCACATGCGCCCACAAAAAATGCAACCCAGCGATTGTCACCCCCCTCAAAAAATGTTACACTTTTCACAAGATAGGGACACCCAGCCGTAAGGCTCTGGTAACAGAAGCTCACTGGGAGATAAAGCCATGATTCCCCAGGTAAAACCCACCACTGTCAAAGAGCTTGACGAATTCATCGGACGACCGGAAACATCCACCATAATGAGGTTTTCACCGGCTTCCGGTTGCCCGCCGAAGATATTTTCGCAGATAAGTAAATGGAGCAGAATGCATGACGCATGAAACACAGAAACCAGCGGCCACCCCGTCGCGTACGCTGTTAATCGGTGGCCTGGTCTTGGTGTTGCTGGTCGCTGGCGGAATCGCCATCTTCAGCTTCATTCAGGCCACAGGTTTCTCACAGACGGATACGGGTGCGGCCCTTGTCGATGCTGAGAATTATTATGACGGCAGCACAGTCATCGACCCGCCGCGTGAACTGGCGAACTTTACCCTGACCAGTCAGACAGGCGACCCCATCAGCCTCAGCGACCTGCGCGGCAAACTCACGCTCGTGTACTTCGGCTATACCTATTGCCCCGATTTCTGCCCCATCACACTGGGTATTTACAAACAGGTCAGTCAGGCGCTGGGCGAGGACGCGGACAAAGTGGCCTTTGTGATGATTAGCGTGGATGGTGAGCGCGATACTCCGGAACGTCTGGCGCAGTATATGAGGAACATTGATGAGGACTTCATCGGGATGACGGGCGACGAGCAGACCCTCCAGCGCGTCAGCGGGGATTACAACCTGTTCTTCGAGAAGCAGCCCGGCGAAAACTACATCGTGGATCATACGGCCTCGATGTTCATGATCGATCAGGACAGCCGTCTGGTGACGATCTTCGCCTACGGCACGGAGACCGAGGTTATCCTGGAACATGTGCGGCAGCGCATCAGCTAACGTCGTGGCACACGCGCCAGAACACTGCAAATCACTTCATAATTGTTGGTTTCCAGCCGGGCGGCCACATCATCAGCCGTGATCTCAGCTTCCCCCTGTTTGCCCAGCAGCACCACCTCGTCACCAATCGCCACGTCGGGGATATGCGTCACGTTAATGCACGCCTTTTCCATGCTTACCCGCCCGACGATAGGCGCGAACTGCCCATGCACCAGCACCTGTCCCCAGTGGTGCGGCTTCCGCCGGAAACCATGACTGTAACCCACCGGGATCACGGCGATACGCTCGTTGCTGCTCGTGCGGTACGTCTGGCCATAACCTACGGGATGGCCGGGCGGCAGGCTTTTCACCTGTGCGATCACGGTTTTCCAGCACATGGCGGGCCTGAACTCCGCCGGAATCGTAACGACATCCGAAGGCGATAAACCATAAAGCGCCATGCCCGCCCGCGCCAGATTAAAATAACTTTCCGGCATCGTCAGGATCGCGGCGGAATTCGCCGTATGGATATATTTGAAGTCAAAGCCATTGGCACGCAGTGGATTAACTACCGTTTTGAACACCCGCAGTTGTTCAGTCGTATACTGTGTGTCCTCGTCTGCCATCGAAAAATGTGTGTAAATGCCCTCAATCTCAAGATGACGTGTATTGAGCAGAAAACGAAAGAAGGCAACCGCTTCCCTCGCCAGCACCCCCATACGCCCCATTCCCGTGTCTACTTTGACATGCACCGTCAGCGTACTGCCCATCTCGCGGGCCGCCTGATTATAACCATGCGCCATATCCAGGTCATACAGCGTCAGCGTGATCTTGTGGCGGATCGCCTGCCGCACTGCCGAAACCGGGGTGTAACTCATCACCAGAATCGGCGCGCTGATGCCCGCATCACGCAGCTCCAGCGCTTCATTAATGGAGGCCACGCCCAGCAGTTCCGCCCCATTCGCCAGCGCGGTAATTGCCGTGCCCACCGCGCCATGCCCGTAAGCATCGGCCTTCACCACCGCCATCAGCTTGACCTGCTCACCGACCATGTTTTTCAGCAGACGGACGTTATGGGCGATAGCACTCCGGTCAATCTCAACCCAGGTGGTCTGCGCCGGCTGGAGCAGGCGGTCACTCTCGCGCACCGTGCCCTGGCGTACCAGCAGGGTGCGATCCGCTTCATTTTCCAGCAGCGCCCCCACCACATCTTCCATCCGCGCCGTTTTACCACCTTTTACCAGCAGGATATGTTCCGCTTGCAGCGGTGCGCGTGCCTGTAAAAGATCAATCACATCCTGAGGGCTGTAGGTAATCGCCACCTGTCGCGCATCCATCCCCTGGTCGAGCGCCGCGCGCGCCACCAGCGCCGCCTCTGCGCCTTCGGTCACCAGGATGTCACAGGTCTCCGCAGCCCGCTGTCCCACCAGTCGGTGTCCGCGCTGGCTGTAAGCACCCAGCCCGCTCATATCACCCATGACGAAAATCACACGGGTATGAGTATCCCGTTGGGTCGCCAGCCAATCCAGCGCCGCCAGCGTGGATTGCGGGGTAGCATCATACGTGTCGTCGATAATAAGGCTGCCATTAAGTCCGCGCAGCGGGTTCATACGCCCCGGTAGCGGGGTCATGTCGGTAACAGCCTTCAGGCCGTCATCCAGTGGGATATCATAATGCAGCCCTACTGCCAGCGCCGCCAGCACACTGTAAAGCTGGTGCCGGCCCAGCAGGGGAGTCCAGCGCCCCACATATCGGTCATAACTGTGCCGCAGGTCAAAGCCCGTTTTCCCCAGCCCGGCGACGATATTATAGGCCATCAGGTCAGCGCCAAAATCCGTCATGCCCACCGTCAGAGTATTCGCGCGGGTACGGGCCGCCATCTCCCGCACCGCGTCACTATCATAATTCAGTACCGCCAGCCCGGAGGCAGGCAGATACTCCACCAGCAGGCCAATCTCCTGGGCGATCTGTTCCGGGTCATTGTACGATTCCATCTGGGCATAACCGGCCTGCGTAATTACACCGCTGTCCGGTTGCAGGATATGCACCAGCTCCGCCATTTCGCCCACCTGTGCCGCGTTGAGCGTGACCACCACCATATCGTGGTCGGGCTTTAACTGGGCCAGCGCCAGCGGAAGTTGTAACCGTCCGCTCAGATCATGCTCATGACCACCGTTATGGACGCTGTAACGGGTGGCCAGTACATTGTGAATCGCGGTACTGGTGACAGACTTGCCAGAAGTGCCCGCCACGCCGATTACCCGCGTGCCCAGTTTTGCCAGCACATAATGCGCCCACGCCATCAGCGCCGCGTCGGTATCCTTCACGATGATAACCGACAGATTTTCCGTCTCGACATCCGGCGGGCGCGCGCAAAGAATACCCGTAACACCCTGTTCAATCGCCTCACGTACATAAGGGTGTGTGTCGCCACCGTCGGTTTTGCGGGCGACATAAATCTGGTTTTCCTGCGCATAACGCGAATCTAAACAGAACCCGGTAAAGAGCCGGGCGTTGGCCTCACCAAACAGTTGACCATTCGCAGCTTCAAGTAAATCATAGAGGCTTATCATAGAATTCAGTATAGCATTCCTGTTACCACCCTGCCAGCGGGGGCACGACATCAGACACAACTTTTGTTATAATCGCAGAGAGTTCTTAAGGAAGTGATAACCATGCATTTTGAAGTCCTCAAAACTCAGGGGCAGGCACGGGCAGGGGTGCTGCATACCCCCCATGGCCCCATTCCTACCCCCGTCTTTGCGCCAGTGGGCACCCAGGCCACCGTCAAAGCCGTCCTCCCGCGTGACCTGCGCGACTTAGGCGCGACGCTGGTGCTGGCGAACACCTATCACCTGCATCTGCGTCCCGGTGACGAGCTGATCCGCGATATGGGCGGCCTGCATCGCTTCATGGCCTGGGATGGCCCCATGCTGACGGATTCGGGAGGTTTTCAGGTCTTCAGCCTGACGGAGATCAACCGGATTGATGAGGACGGTGTGACCTTCCGCAGCCATATCGACGGCAGCAAACTGCGCTTTACGCCAGAAAGCTCCATGAAAATTCAGGAGAATCTGGGCGCGGACATCATCATGTGTTTTGACCAGTGTCCCAGCCCGCATGATCGCCCGGTAGTAGAGGCCGCTGTGCGCCGTACACATCACTGGGCACAGCGCTGTCGTGTCGCACACCCCGATGATAGCCAGCAGGCTTTATTCGGCATTGTGCAGGGGGGCATCTTCCCCGACCTGCGCGAGCAGTCTGCCACCTTTCTGCAAACCCTCGACTTCCCCGGTTATGCCATCGGCGGGCTGGCGGTGGGCGAGACAAAACAGGAAATGTACCAGACACTCGATCAGACCTTGCCGTTGCTGCCGGCGGATAAACCACGCTACTTAATGGGCGTGGGCGAGGCCGACGACTTGGCCGAAGCGGTGCTGCGCGGGGTCGATGTGTTCGACTGTGTCATGCCTACGCGGTTGGCCCGACATGGCGCGGCGCTCACCTTTGACGGGCGCATTCACCTGCGTAATCAGGAATTCGCCCGCGCCGAAGCCCCGCTGGAGATAGACTGCACCTGTTACACCTGCCAGCATTTCACACGCGCTTACCTGCGTCATCTGGTACGCGCCAAAGAGATACTGGGCAGCACCCTCCTCAGCATCCACAATCTGCATTTTCTCATCCAGCATATGCAGGCCATGCGCACCGCCATTCTGGAAGGTGATCTCGCCGCCTATAGCGCGGCATTTTTGCAGCGTTACCTGAACCGGGCCACTCTACCTTAAGGACAGAATCACCTTGAATTCGCCACCCGATTGTCCCAAATGCGCCTTATGTCTACAGTTGTTCTCTGGCCGGGATTGATGCCCTATGCGGCGAGCCAGGCGCGTTATCGCTATTGCAGCTTTTACGCTGGCCAGTTGTAGCAGCCAGGTGCTGCCCGCATCGACTCCCACGTCCGACGCGGTGATTCTGCGCCTCTATACGACCACCGCCACCGTCCGGCTCACCAATGCCCTGACGCTGAGCTATGCCCGGCTCTATCCTTCAGTCAGTTTCGACATCCTCGTCAGCAATTACGAGGGGGTGGTGGATCGTGTCGGTGCGCTGGAGCAGGTCTATTTCGTGACCAGCCACCTGCCGCCTATCGAAGAAGTGCCCCTGTGGGCCGCCCCCATCGGCCAGGATGGAATCGCCATCATCACTCATCCCGATAACCCCGTCAGCGACCTCTCCCTGCCGCAGTTGCGGGCGGTTTACCAGGGCAAAATCACCAACTGGCGCGAATTAGGCGGGGCCGATCACGAGATTATCGTGATCAGCCGTGAGGCTGGCTCTGGCACTCGCGCCGAGTTCGAGCGGCTGGTCATGGGCACACGCGACATCACCCAGTCTGCCATTATCGCCCCATCCAGCGCAGCGGTCGTAACCAGTGTCTCCCGTGAGCCGAACGCGCTCGGCTATGTCTCGATGAGCTACATCGAGTCCAGCGTGCAGGCTGTGCGGGTGGGTGGCGCGCTGCTGACACGGAAAAGTGTTTACGACAACACCTATCCGCTGCGTACCACGCTGTTTATCGCCGGGCTGGAAGAGCCGCAGCCAGAGGCTTACCGCATGTTTATCGGCTGGGTACAGAGCCAGCCGGGGCAGGCCATCGTCGCCAGCCTGCACGCCCCGCTACTGATGCCAGAGGCGGGGGAGTGAAATTTTAGTTCCATGGAGAAAACTATGAGTATAGGTTATCGAATAGTAGAGCCACAACAGGTTGACCCTCTTATGGTTGATGCTAAGTATCGTGAGTATGCTGTTGTGATATTTTATTGGTTTATTGAGGAACTGTATAAAGAGTTAGGTCACGCACTCGACAATGTAAATATTGAAGTCATCAAAGTATGCTATCTTGGATGCTATCCCGCATTAGGGCTACAACACGAAGGTGATGACGCTCATATAGATGACTTGGTGAGTCAAACTGCTGATAGACTCCTGGAACAACGACCTGTTAGTGAGTTTATCAAGTTCGTTGCCACAAGTGACATTGATTGGCGAGCGGTTACTACACAACTGATGTCAAATAAGGAATAAGCCATCAGCAGTTGTCTAAGCTGTGCAATGAACCTTAAAACTAAATATGCCAGACCTGCTTGATCCCCCAAAGGTCAACGAAAATAGGCAAACAACATCCCGTACAGCAGCCCCACCACCAGCAGCCACATCACCAGCCATGAAAAATCGCGGTAAAAGCTCAGGTGAGTGCGGCGTTTCTCCATCATCATCTCCTGCTCACGGATGCGATGCAGCGCGGCGGCGGCATAGGCATTATCCGGGTTCACCCGCAGCACATTATCCAGACAGATCGAACTCAGATCGAGCGATTCCACAGCCACGCTCATCCACAACCAGGCTTCCTCGAAGTCGTTATACTCGTGGACAAGCTGGCGCAGCAAATGCAGTGCGTCTTCACGACGGTCCTCCCTGAGGTGTTCAATGGCATCCAGCAGGTGGTCAATTTTCGAATCCGCCTCATGATGTTGAGTCATGCACGCTCAAAGGCTCCTCAAGCCTGACCCCCGTGAAAAGATCATCCTCATCAACACGCTGCGCAGGGGGCGCGGGAATCACGCGCGTTAACCCCTGCTTGTGCCACAGTAACTTGCGCATCCATATCGGCCCGCGCACCAGCCCCCCGGCAAGCTGGCTGGCATGGCAGCGGCTGGCCTCATCCCAGATTTCAAGATACGGCTTGATGTTGATTCGGGTATGCACTGGCTCCGCATGATCCAGAATTTCCATCAGGTCAATATCTTTGTTGCGTCCCATCTGGCGCGGGTCTTTCCCGCTCAGCCGTATCAGCATGATGTTATAACGCAGCCGCCACGTAGGAAACGCGCCGAAATACAGCTTTTGCGGTGCGTAAGGCACTTGCCCTTCGGTAATATAAGCGGAGTCCCCCGCCAGCGTGAACGCATCCATCGTGGCACGATGGATGGCGATATGATCGGGGTGGCCATAGCCGCCATAACGATTAAACGTAATAACCACCTGCGGCCTCACCTCACGGATGATCTCGACCACGCGCCGCGCCATCTCCTCGCGCGGTGCCTGCCAGGAGCATTCCGGGTCCAGGCTGGTCTCAGAATTCATCATGCCGCTGTCTTTATACCCCAGCAGAAAGACTTTCTTAAACCCCAGCACCGCCGAGGCACAGTCCAGCTCCGCCAACCGCAGTTCACTGATCGAGTTATACCCGTTCAGCATCTCCGGCGCGACAGTGCCCGCCCCGCCATCCGTAGAGCAGATCAGATAAACATCCACCCCCTCGGCTGCGTACTTGGCGATTAAACCGCCCAACCCAAAACTCTCGTCATCGGGGTGCGCCATAGAAATCAGCAGACGACGATTCGACATAACATCCCTTCCCTGTTTTAACATTGACAGTGTGCAATAAACTTTATTATAGACCTGTTGCGCTAAAAAGCCCCTGTGCAATCCATGAGCTGGCACGTATACTTTCGCCTGCCTTCCCTGATGGAGGCACACTTGCCAGGAGGTTAGAAAGAGCGCTCATGCGTCGAGTTTCCCTGCTCATCATGCTCATGTTTCTGCTTATCGCGGCGGTGCTGGCGCTGCCGGCAGCCGCTTATCAGGTGGCGGTGCAGGTCACGCTGCCGGGCACGAACACCCCCCGCCCTCCGGCCTTTGCCACCAATACACCCATTCCCCCCACCGGGACTCCCACGGCCACCTTTACGCCATCACTCACACCGACAGAGACCTTTACACCCACCTTTACCCCCACCGCGACCGACACACCAACCAGCACCCCTTCACCCACCCCCACACCGATTGGGCCGTTTTCTTACCCGGAGGGCATTAACCCGCTCACAGGGTTGCCCTACCCGGATGACGACGCGATGGCACGGCGCAACCTCATCGTGAAAATTTCAAACTTCCCGCCCGTCGTGCGCCCGCAGACTGGCGTGAATCTGTCCGATGTCGTCTTCGAGCTGGAGGCTGAGGGTGGTGTCACACGTTTTGCGGCCATCTTCCGCAGCAACAGCCCCGATCATGTCGGTTCAGTGCGCAGTGCGCGCCTTGTGGACCTGGAACTGGTCACGATGTTTAACGCGCTGCTGGCCTACTCCGGCACCAGCGAACCTATTCAGCGTCTGATTCTGCGCACAGGCTACGCCTATCAGTTCTTCTCGCCGCTAAAAGGCGATAACTGCGAGGAGGCCGGGTTCTGCCGCTTCCCGCAGGAGGGCAAAGCCTTCGAGCATACCCTGTTCCTGGATACCAACGTCTTGCGCGAACTGGCGACCAGCCGCAACGTCAACACAGGCTATCCGGCGCGCGGCTTCGCCTTCAATGCCACGCCTGACCCCGGCGGCAGCGCGGCCAATGATGTCTTTATCGACTGGTACGGGCAGACCGATGTGCGCTGGCAGTACGTCCCCGCAGCCGGGCGCTATATCCGCTGGACAGACAGCAAGCCGCATTTCGACGCGGGCGATGGCGAACAGCTCTGGACAGATAACCTCGTCATTATCCAGGTGCCGCATGAACGCCGCCCCGACCTGTTCCCGCCCGGAGCCAATTACGAATCGCTGGAAATTCAACTGTGGGGGCAGGGGCCTGCCGTGCTGGTGCGCGATGGCCGCTGGTATCAGGGTTTCTGGAAACGTGAATGTAACGCCGAGGTCACGCCTACGCCCACCATCGAGGCCGAACCCGCCGCCACGCCGGAAATCCAGCGCGAGTGCTACAGCAATGCGGGCACTGCGCTGCAAATCTATTATGGCAACAACCAGCCAATGATGATGAAACCGGGACGTACCTGGGTCTCTGTTGTGCGTGGCTTTGGCGATGTGCTTCTCAGCGAGCAGATGGCCGACATGCAGGCGACAGGCACCGCGCTCGAACTCAACGCCTCCCCGACTCCCACCGCGACCCCTGAAGGCGGCCCGACAGCCACCCCCTCAGCGGATTAGCCTCTGGTCGCCTCTGGCGTCTGCCGTCCCTTCTCCAAAACTGGAGAGGGGACGGAGAACCGTAGGTTCGGAAGCGGTGAGGTGGCCACTCCTGCGCGCCCGTGGTATACGTCTACTGATCAACCCTTTGCAGGATATGAGTGACCACCGTCGCGCCTGTGCCGCCGATGTTCTGCGTCATCCCCGTCTCGGCATCACGCACTTGGTTCGTGCCTGCTTCACCACGAAGCTGCGTCACCAGATCAACCAGCTCATAGACTCCCGTCGCGCCCACAGGATGCCCGCGCCCCTTCAGCCCGCCCATCGTGCTGATAGGAATACGCCCGCCCACCGTGATCTCACCTTCCAAGGCCAGGTGCGTCCCCTGTCCACGCCCGGCAAAACCCGCCGCTTCCAGGCTCAGCGCGGCCATAATCGAAAATGCATCATGGACTTCAAAGACATCAATATCCTGCGGCGAGACACCCGCCTGCCCATAAGCTTTACGGGCGCTTGAACGTGCCGCTTCCAGCCCCAGCAGATCACGCCTGCCTGCCAGGTCGAGACAATCGGTGGCCGTCGCGCTGGCCAGCACTTTGATGGCGCTGCTTGTGCTCATATGGCCTGCCTGCTCCAGCGGGCACAGGATCATCGCTGCCGCACCATCGCAGATAGGAGAGCTGTCATACAGGTTAATCGGCTCGGCGATCATCGGCGCGTTGTGATAAATCTTTTCGTTAATCTCGCGCCGGAACATCGCATTCGGGTTATTGACCGCGTTGCGATGCGCGTTGATGCTGAACGGCGCGAAAGCGGAATGCGCGATATGGTACTCATGCATATAACGCTGCATGATAAGCGCGTTGAGCGCCACAAATGACGCACCGTGTGCGCCTTCAAAATCGGCATCAGCAGCCGTCGCCAGCGCCGATGTCACCGGCCCAGTCGTCGCGTCGGTCATCTTTTCCACACCGCACACCGCCACCACATCCATCATGCCGCTGGCAACTGCCCGGTACGCCTGCTGGAAGGCCGCCCCGCCAGACGCGCAGGCCGCTTCGATAGTCACCGCCTCGATCCCGCGCCAGCCTGCATAATCAGCGATCAGCGCGCCCAGATGTGCCTGATTACTCAGACGTGGCGCGAGCATGTTCGCCACAAACAACGCTTCCGGTGCTTGCTCTATGCCCGCATCCTGCACCGCGCCATTCAGCGCCTGCGCCGCCAGTTCCCGCAGGCTCATATCCCACAGCTCGCCAATCGGTGTCTGCCCGATACCAATCACCACGACTTCACGCATAAGAACTTCGCTTCCTGTTCGTTTTTTCACAATCTACCCGCACCACTATAACATTGGAAGACTCTCAAAACCTAGCAGGTTGGTCGTTATTACAGGAGGATTTCGCCCCAGTGACCCGTGTGTTCCGCATTTTCATCTTTGCGAAAAGGGTCAGAAGCTGTCAGAATAGCTGTTTCAGGACAATACGACAGACTGCTGCTCCGCGGAAGTAATAAATCATGCTCGAAAAACCAGATATCCACGATAGCCAGATCATTGCCTGTCTGCGCGACGAATACGGGTTGAGCGCCGAACAGGTGCATTTCCTGCCGTTGGGTGCAGACTTCCATACCGCTGTGTTCCGCGCTGCTGCCAGCGATGGCGCGGCGTATTTCGTCAAGCTGCGCAGCGGCGATTTTGATGCCATGTCGCTCATCGTGCCCCGGCTGCTGCATGAGCAGGGTATGGACGCGGTCATCGCGCCTTTGCAGAACGGGACAGGTGATCTGTGGTCGGAACTGGAGGGGTTTAAGCTGTCGGTGTTCCCGTTTGTAGAGGGGCATGGCGGGCATGAGATAACGCTGGATGACCAGCAATGGATACACTTGGGGCAGGCGCTGAAGATGCTGCACACTGCCGAAATGCCCGCCGCCATAACCGGGCGCATCCAACGTGAGCAGTATTCCGGCCAGTGGCGCGCGCAGGTGCGCGGCTTTCAGCAGCTTGTGCAGGAAACCACCTTTACCGATGCAGACGCGGCGGAAGTGGCCGCATTTATGCGGGAGAAAAGCGCGATTATCAGCGACCTTGTGCAGCGGGCGGAAGGGCTGGCGGCGCTGATGCAGGCTCAGCCGCAGCCGTGGGTGCTGTGCCATGCCGACATGCACATCTGGAACACCCTCATAGACACGGAAAACAGATTGTATATCGTGGACTGGGATACGCTGGTGCTGGCACCCAAAGAGCGCGATCTGATG
>JBGSXK010000022.1:0-5023 GCA_041751455.1 Anaerolineae bacterium | reverse complement strand
GAATTTCAGGAATTAAAATGGCATCCGCACCACCAGCCACCCCGCATGTCAGACCAATCCAACCCGCGTGCCGGCCCATTACTTCCAATACCATCACGCGATGATGGCTTTCCGCGGTGGTTTGCAGCTTATCCAGCGCCTCAGTCGCAGTGCTGATTGCGGTATCAAAACCGAAGGTCACATCTGTTTCGCTCAAATCATTATCAATTGTTTTGGGCACACCGATGATCTTCGCCCCCATCTGAACCAGCTTATGAGCAATCGACATTGTACCGTCACCCCCGGCCACGATTAAAGCATCTAATCCCATCTCTGCGATGCGAATTAACGCCTGATCAGAGACATCAGCCACTTCTACACTGCCATCAGGATTTTCTACCCGCAGCGCGAAAGGATTACCTCTATTCGCGGCCCCCAGGATCGTGCCTCCACGCGCCAGCAGATCACGCACACGCGCCTCAGTAAGCGGAATGGGGGGCAAACCTGCATACAGACCATCGAATCCCTCCAGAATACCTACCACCTCCCAATCATAATGCCGTGCCGCTGTCAGCGCCGCTGCACGAATCACCGCATTCAGGCCGGGGGCATCCCCTCCACCTGTCAAAATTCCAATTCTTTTCGTCATCATATCCGCCTGATTTCAAAAAAGCGTAACTATTTTAGCAGCAACTGGTTAACTTTTGTGGACGCAAACCCCAGGATCAAGCCGACTTTCCTCCAAAATTTGTGCGGGTCACACAAATGTGCTAATTTCAGGATGAATACAGGCTGCACATTCGTAACAAATGATTAAATCTGCTCTATCATAGTTGAGGTTGCCATGAAGAAATCTGCAGCAGAGTTGCGTGTCGAACGGCTCACATGGGGGCTGTTGGTCCTGATCTTTGCCGTACTCTATATTTTATCGGATAGTGCTGTGAATGCGGTGCCCAACTGGGTGGTGCCGCTGGCAGGGGCGGTGGTGCTACTGGCTTCCGGGTTTTATCAGTATTCCAGGCGCTGGCGTGTCAGCCCTGTGACCTGGATCGCAGGGGCACTTATGCTGATGTTTGCTGTACTTAGCTTTTACATTATTCCTGGACGCTCATTTATCGTTGAAACCCTGTTCGCCACAATGATCGTGATCCTGTTTGGCACGTTTACTGGTGAGACCTGATTGCGATAGTTTTCACATTTTGTGCAAATTGTTGACAAGCAGGTTAAAATGCGCTATTCAATAGCGAATCACTTGTGCAAAATACCGGAAGTCATATGGTGGATACACACGAGCGTATCACGGTTGAGGATGTGCGAAAACTGGCACTGCCCCTGGGGACGCGGGTGGTCGCCGGGGATGGGATGCTCACGCAGCCTGTCCACTGGACAACGATTATTTACCCGGAGGACGGCACAGCCACTAAATCACTCCAACAGGGTGAGATGATTCTGGTTGCGCCGCATACCCAGAGGGATTCACAGATTACGACAGATCGTGATGTGGTACGTTGGGCTTTTGATAATCAAGCGGCTGCGGTGGTTTTGAGTGAACACCCCACCCCTGCCGCAATCGCCGAAGCCAATGCCTACAGTATCCCCGTGCTGCTGCTGCCCAATGGCAGCCGTATTCGCCTGGTAGAAAAAGCCGTCGTCAGCCTGCTGGTAGATCGTAAAGGCCAGATTGAGCGGCGCGGGACACAGATCTATCGGCAACTTACACAGATTTCTTCGCGCAATGAAGGCATGGCCGAACTCATCAATGCCATGGCCCGCCTGACCAACAAGAGTATTGTGGTACAGGATAAACGTCTGCGCCTGCTTTACAGTTCAGTCCAGCCGCAGTTTGTCGCGCACTGGGAAGAAGTTGAGCAGTTCCTACGCAAATCGGACAATCTACCGGTCGAGATTCAAGATAGGCACCGTGTCAGCGAAATGGATAACCCTGTGCTGATGCAGTCGTTACCAACCCCTACCCTGGCACGGCTGGTTTCACCTATCGTGACTAAAGACATTGGACGGGGATTTCTCTCAATCATCGGTTGGGATAATACCCTGGATGACATTGACACCCTGGTTGCAGAACATGGTGCTGCCGCCTGTGCATTAGAAATGGCAAAAGCCAAAGCAGTAAGCGATACTGAAAAAAGGCTGCGCGGCACCTTTCTTGATCGGCTGCTGATTGGCGATGTGAGCCAACAGGAAGCTGTGCGCCAGGGGGAACGCTTCGAGCATGACATGACCCAGGCGCATATTGCGGTAGTGCTTTCCTGGCAGGGGGATAAACAGTTTTCCACCCGCCGCCTGGAAACTCTGGTCAACAGCGTGGTCAACGCGCAGCGTACCAGTGCGCTGGTCTGGCAGCGTGAGCGTGAGGAAGAAGTGCTGGTCTTTCATGCGACTGATCCCAAGAACCCAATCGATTCTACAATGAAACTGGCTCAGCATTTCAGCAGTGAAGTCCAGCGGCAATACCCTAACACCCATATTTCGATTGGGCTGGGGCAACCTGCCCGTGATATTGCAGGCTGGCGAAACAGTTATCGTGACGCAGTACAAGCCCTGGAACTGGCACGCCGTTTACAGACAGATACACCGCTGTATATTGGCGATCTCGGAGTCTATCAGTTAATTTTGAGTCTTTCTGATCGGGAAAAACTGCTGAATTTTTGTGACCGAACTCTGGGCACGCTGCTGGAGTATGACCTGCGCCAACATGCTGATCTGATTACAACACTGGAAGCCTTTTTTTCCTGTCATGGCAACCTCAGCGAGACAGCGCAAATGTTGTTTGTGCATCGCAACACGTTGCTTTACCGCATGAACCGCATTGAGGAAATTGCGGAGATTGATCTCAAACGCTCTGAGACAAGACTGGCGCTGCATCTGGCGCTCACTGTGCGCCGCCTGTTGACCCTTACATGAGAATAGAGTTCAGACTATAGTTGAAATTAAATATAAATTTCATCGTCCATATTATCTGATATTTTGTCAGGTTTCCTTATGAATACCTGACAAGAATTAATTTTAATACCATCAAAAACCTTGTTATACACCCTTTTTCCTCAATTTTTCCCACATCTCTGCGACATATTGTGCAATTTACCTCAATTAAAATACCTGAAGATTAGAGGTATTCATAGTGAATAATAGAACAATTTTTGCAAAAATTAGACTAGGTAATATTCCCCAACGGTAACGTTACAACCAGGAGGAACGTGAGATGGACAACGCCGACTTCGATTACAGCGACGTTCCCCAACGTCATCCCATCGACAGAAACGAGCGCGATGCTTGTGCCCTTATTTGTGCTGTTCGCAAAGGTGGCGAGGCAACGCACGGTAATGTAAAACGTACAATTGAAGCCCTGGCGCGCATGGGGCACCGCACCGGCTATATTGACGGTGAAGGCGACGGCGTGGGTATCATGACTGATATTCCGCGACAGCTCTGGACGAAGAATCTGGCCCGCGCTGGACTGCGCTCCTCGCTGGCGGCCAATCGTGGCTTCTGGGTCGCGCATGTGATGATTCCCTCCGAAGCACGCAACCGAGCCAGCAATCTTGTCGATCAGATCTGTCGCCGTATTATGGAAACAGGGCTGGACATCCTCATTGATCAGCCGGGCAAAGTAGACCAGCAGGTTCTGGGGCGTAATGCAGAAAAGAACGAACCCGTTTTCTGGCAAATCGCTGGCATGAATGGCCAGGTTGCCAAAGATGAACTCGACCGTGTGCTGTTTGATTTACAACTGGCGATGGAAGGTGATCTTGGTGTGCATTTTCCATCGCTTTCCGCCCACAGCGTCGTCTATAAAGTTCAGGGTACGGTGGAAATTCTGCGCCGCTACTATCCCGAACTGCGTGACCCCGATTATGCCTCTACAGTAACACTCGGCCATGCACGTTACAGCACAAACACCAATCCCATCTTCGAGCGTGTACAGCCATTTAATGTGATCGGTCATAACGGTGAATTCAATACAATTTCTCGTTTCCGGCTTGAATCAGATATGCTGGGCATCGAGCTGGATCAGGATAATTCTGACTCGCAGGATGTGGATCGTGCGCTGCAAACCCTGTGCCGCCGGTTTGGTTTAGACCTTATCGAGGCCATGGAACTAGTCTTCCCGCCCTTCCGCCACGATCTTATCCAGAATGCGGGTGAAATTCATAAAATGTACCAGCAGATGCGTTATTCCTTTGGCCCATTTGCCCAGGGGCCAGCCGCTGTTGCGGCCCGAGTCGATGATATGTGCGTTTTTAGCGTCGATGCTCTGGGGTTGCGCCCGCTGTGGTTTGGCGAAACAGAGAAGGAATACTTCACCAGCTCTGAGCGGGGTGTTTACCCCCTGGACATGATGTCCTCCGATGCGAAACCGCTCGCACCCGGCGAAAAGATCGCCCTGATTGTGAAGCCTGGGCGTTCTATCGAAGTGCTGGATTATCCCGCCATCCAGCGCCATGTCCTCAACAAATACCGGGAACGCGGCATCCATTTTACAGAGCCATCGGGTGGCATCTGGTCGCTCAACAATGACTCCTTTTCCTCAAATGGTGGAGCAAAAGTACCAGTTGATTTTACTCCGTATCATGAGGCAAAGTTGCAACCTGTAAGGGCCGGGGTCGCATTGGCCGAGCATGAGCATGACGCGCTACCAATAGTCCTTACCCAAACCCAACCGCTTCCCTGGCAGGCCACAGCCACAGTAATTAATACCAACACAATGGCTGCGCTGGGATGGGAACGCTATCACATCAGCCTGATTGAGTCCATCACAGACAGCAAAGCAGAGCAAATTGGTTCGTTAGGATGGGATGGCCCGCTTGCTGCACTTAGCCTGACCCGCGTCAATCTGGCAGACTACTTCAAAGAAACCGTTGCGGTAGTGACCAATCCTTCTATTGATCGTGAACGTGAACGCGCGCAGTTCTCTACCCACGTGCTGCTGGGGGTACGCCCGGAAGTTGGGCAGGTGGCAGATCCCAGTAAAATCCTTATTCAACTGGAGACACCCTTGCTCCTCGGGGGGCATCCCAGCCTGGGC
>JBGSXK010000021.1:0-9213 GCA_041751455.1 Anaerolineae bacterium | reverse complement strand
CAATCGGCTGGCGTTCCAGCACAGCCGCCTGGCCTTGCACGCCAAAGCTCATCTCGCTTTCCATAAAACTTCCCTCTTGTTGTCGTACATTGGCGGTTAACGTAAATTCATGACGAATGCTTGTAAAAATATGTACCTGTTGTTAGCCCTGTGCCGTAAACAAAGCGTGGGAAGGAGGCTATTTCCCTCCTTCCCAGCGCATTGCTTTCAGACGTGCTGCAAACTACATGCCAGCAGCTTCACCCGCCAGCAGGGTCAGCGCGTTGAGGCGCTGGATGCCGATGGGTACCGGGATGTAACCGATCTGGTCAGACGAAGCGCCGAGCTGCGCATTAGCATTTTGCAGGTAGTAGGTGATGAAAGCACCAACCTGTGACTTCGCGGCCAGGATGTTGGGGGCGCTGTAGATGAACAGCGGGCGGCTCATCGGGTATTCACCGCTGGCACCGGTGTTCTCGTTCGGCTCCACACCTTCAACCGCGATGGCACGCAGCGTATTCAGGTTTTCCTGGTAGTAAGCATAACCGAAGTAGCCGATGGCGTAAGGGCTGCCCAGGACACCCTGCACTAGCACGTTGTCATCTTCGCTGAACTGAATGCCAGGCGCGTTCTGGATGGGGGTTTCGTCTTCGTCGTAGATGTGTTCCACGAAGTAGTCATAGGTGCCGCTGTCACTGCCGGGGCTGAACAGGCGGATCGTTTCAGCAGGATAGCTGGGGTCAACCTGATCCCAGGTGGTCACTTCGCCACTAAAAATCTGCGCGATCTGAGCTTCGGTCAGTTCGGTCAGGAAGTTGTTTTCCTGGCTGACCGCCACTGCCAGCGCGTCAACCGCCACATAGAATTCCAGCGGCTCACGGCCATTGCTCAGGCAGGCTTCCACTTCCGACGGGCGGATCGGACGGCTGGCATTGGAGATGTCGGTTTCGGCATTGGGGCAGAAGCGCTCGAAACCTGCGCCAGTGCCGATGCTGTCTACGGTGATGGTCCCGGCGAAGCCCTCCTGCTCGAACAGGTCAGCCATACGCTCGGTCAGCGGGAACACGGTGGAGCTTCCAGCGACCACAATGTTATCGCTCACGGCCAGGGGGTCCACTGCGGGCAGTTCAAAGGCCGGAATTAACACGCTGTCAATCACATGGATCACGCCGTTGCTGGCGACGATGTCGGTAGCGACCACAGAGGCGCTGTCCACACGGACACCAGAGTCACTGACGATGATACTCAGTTCGGTGCCTTCGACCGACGGGGCCATCATGGTACTGACATCGGCGGCCATCACGCTGCCGGGGATGACATGGTAGGTCAGCACGCGGGTCAGCGCTTCGGGGTTGCTCGTCAGATAGTCCACCACGACCTGCGGCAGCGCGGCAAACGCTTCGTTGGTGGGGGCAAACACAGTAAAGGGGCCTTCGCCGCTCAGGGTATCGGCCAGACCAGCCGCCTGTACCAGACTCACCAGCGTGGAAAATTCTTCGTTACCCGCGGCAATTTCAACAATAGTCTGATCTTGGGCAGCCACACCCAGGGGCAGCGCGACCAGCATCAGGATGCCGATCAGCATGGCAATAAGACGGGACTTCAGCATTCGTATATCTCCTTAAAACCGCATGAACCTGTTAGATACGTAAGCATGATTTTCTACTTCACGGCAAATGCTAACGCTTGAATATTAATAAATCCGACTCGGCTTGTTAAGAAAGTTAAGACGTATCTTTAAGTGCTGTTTAAGTGCGGCAGGAAAACGAATCCGGCATCAAAAGCGGATATGCGTATTTTCAGGAGCAACTGGCCGACGACAAAAAAGAACTTATGTGCTATATTTGGGCAGAGGCAGGCATAGGACTATAATGGGGACTGTTCAGGAGCAGACTCATTGACCACACTACGACGTATTGGCATTCTTGCTCATCCCCTGCGTCCACAGACTGCCCCGGTGGCAGAGCATATCGCCGAGACACTGGCCACACGCGGCATTGAAAACTGGCTGCATACCGACTGGGACGAAAGTGATGTGCGGGAAAAAACACAGCACACGGATATGGTGATTGCGATTGGCGGCGATGGAGCGATGTTCCGCGCAGCGCGGGTGTGCGCGCCCTATAATGTACCTGTACTGGGTGTAAATATGGGTCACCTGGGCTTTCTGACTGAAATCCAGAACCCGGACACCTGGGAGCAGTATGTGGATGTGCTGCTTAAGGGTGATTACTGGGTGGAAGCGCGCATGATGATCCAGGTGGAGGTGATGCGGGCGGGAGATGTCATCGTGACTGAAGACGCGCTCAATGATGTGGTAATCAGCCGGGGGGTGGTTTCGCGTACGATCCGGCTGGAGATGTATATTGATAACGGCTGGGCGACGACCTATAACGCCGACGCGCTGATTATCGCCACGCCGACGGGTTCCACAGCCTATGCGCTGGCCTGCGGTGGGCCGATCCTGCCGCCGGAACTGCACAATATCCTGATCGTGCCTGTCGCGCCACATCTGAGTATGGATCGCGCGATTGTGCTCTCGCAGGGTTCGAGCGTGGATGTGCGGCCTGTATCAGATATGAGTACAGAAGTGGTGCTGACGGTGGATGGCCGCATGGTCGGCGAGTTGCAGCCCACAGATAATGTACGTGTGACCAGCAGTGATTACAGCAGCCGCTTTGTGCGGATGCGTGAGCGTAATTATTTCTATCGCTCGCTGCTGGACAAGCTGGAGCCGCGCATCACACGCCCAGAGGAAAACAATGATGGAAGCACAACGCAGCCCCCGCGCCTTAATAACAGGTGAATGTGTGAGGTCGTTGATATATCTATAAGATTGTGGCAGTTATGATGACTATAGGGATACTGCCGAGAAGTGTCCCCTATAATTATGATAACCAGAGGAAACAGGCATGACTGATTTTGAACTGCAACCTGCGGCAGCCGACGAGGCGACCTACTGCGCCGTACATCCTGACCGCGAAACCAGCCTGCGCTGCAACAAATGCGAGCGTTATATGTGTGCGCAGTGCGCGGTGCAAACACCAGTGGGCTACCGCTGTAAGGAATGTGCGCGCCAGCATGAGGATAAATTCTTCAGCGCCAATCCTTATGATAATGTGATTATCTTCGGCGTGAGCCTGGTGCTGACGGCAATTGGCGCAGTCATTATGAGTATGATCAGCTTTCTGTTCCTGGCGCTCATCCTGGGGCTGCCAGCGGGCGGGGCGATCAGCGAGGCAGGGCTGCGAGCAGTACAGCGGCGGCGTGGACGGCGGTTTGGGCTGGTGGGAGCAGGCGGGGCGGTAATCGGTGGTTTGCTGGGTGGCATGATCCAGATTTATCTGCGTCTCAATCAGGCCGTACCGCTCAATGTGGTGTTTACGCTCACCCTGCGAAACTGGGGCCTGCTGTTATTTGTAGTGCTGGTGGCGGTGGCGGTTTATGGCCGTTTCCGCATCGGTAAATAAGTTGTAGACTGGTAGGCGGGTGATGAGCGCACAAAGCATCGATGCAATATGGCTGGCTTATCTCAGTACGCTGCCGGGCGATCATCCCCACCGTGCGGCGGCCAGCCCCTCAGCGTGGGGATTTGGCGACAGCCCGGCGATGGCCGATGCGCTGGGACAGCTCGTGCAGCAGGGCAGCAAAACCGCGACAGCCTCGCTGGTATGGGAGTATGAACATGACCAACAACCCATGCCCACAGTGGGCGATATGAGTATCATTCTCGATAGCAGCGAAAAACCGCTGTGCGTTATCGAAACCACCGAGCTGCGCATACTCCCCTATAATGAGGTGGACGCAGAATTCGCCTTTGCCGAAGGCGAAGGTGATCGCAGCCTGGAGTACTGGCGCGAGGCACACTGGCGTTTTTTCAGCCGGTCATGCCAGCGCATCGGGCGTGAAATCAGCGAAACGATGCCTATTCTCTGCGAGCGTTTTCGGGTGGTATATCGTGTGTGAGGCCATGCCACCCGCCATGTTATGGATTGTTGAAGCAAAATCTCGAAACCCCGGATTTCAGGACAAATAGACTTATGCTGGAAGAACTGCGCATTCAAAACTTCGCCATCATCGACTCGCTGGAACTGATCTTCGCGCCTGGCTTCAATGTCATCACGGGTGAGACAGGCGCGGGTAAATCGATCATGATTGACGCGCTGGAAGTCCTGCTGGGCGGCAAGACCGACAGCGCCTTTGTGCGTTCCGGTAAGGATAAAGCACTGATTGAGGGATTATTCGCGGTGGATGGGCTCGTCAGGGATGCGGTGCGTACCATCCTGGAACGCGAGGACCTGCTGAGCGCGGATGATGATGCCAGTTATGTCACCCTGGCACGTGAGGTGCGCGAGAACCGCCGTTCCAATGCCCGTGTTAACGGCATTACCGTGAATGCCGAAGTGCTGCGCGCGATTGGCGAGGCGCTGGTGGATGTTCATGGGCAGAGCGAACACCTGTCACTGCTGAAGCCCGCCACCCATATCGACCTGCTGGATCGCTATGCCGATCTGATTGAGATGCGGGCGGCGATGGGCGCGCTGGTGGATAAAGTCCATGCTGTCCGCAGGGAGATTCACACACTGCTGGAAGATGAAGCCTCGCTCAAGCGGCGGGCAGAACGGCTGCGGAACGAGGTGGAAGAAATCGAAGCGGCACAGTTGCAGCCGGGCGAGGATGATGAACTGCGTAATGAGCGTACTCGCCTCGCCAACAGCGAACAGCTTGCCAACCTGACCGCTGAAGCCTATATGCTGCTGGTGGGCGATGATCGCGGGGAGCAGATGAGCGCGGTAGACCAGTTGATGCAGGTCTCGGTGCTTTTGAACAAGCTGCTCAATATCGACTCATCGCTGAAGGAGCAGGCCGAGATGGCCGATGTCCTGAGTTTGCAGGTGCAGGAGCTGGCGGCGCTGGTGCAGGATTATGGCGAATCGGTGGAATATAACCCAGGGCGGCTGGATGAAGTCGAGGAACGGCTGGAACTGATTAACCGGCTACGGCGGCGTTTTGGGGTGACGATTGAGGATGTGATCGCCTATGGCGAAAAGGCGCGCTTAGAACTGGAAAGTATCGACCACAGCGAGGAACGGCTGGAAGAACTGCGGGCCGACGAGGACAAGCTGCTGCGTTATATTGGCGAGATGGGACAGAAGATCAGCCACCTGCGCCAGCAGTTCGGCAAGAAGCTGGGCGAGAGTGTCGTGAAAGAACTGGACGACCTGCGAATGCAGAATACACAGTTCCAGGTTGCCATTACTTATGAGGACGACCCGGAAGGCTGCTATGTGGGGGACCAGCGCGTGACCTTCTCACACACCGGGATCGATCATGTCGAGTTTATGATGAGCGCCAACCCTGGCGAGCCACTGCGCCCACTGGTGAAAGTGGCCTCTGGCGGTGAAACAGCGCGGATCATGCTGGCGCTCAAGCGGGTACTTTCGCAGGCCGACCAGACCCCGACGCTGATCTTTGACGAAATTGATCAGGGCATCGGTGGGCGTGTGGGCAGTGTGGTAGGCGAGAAGTTGTGGTCATTGGCGGGCAATCATCAGGTGTTATGTGTGACACATCTGGCGCAGCTTGCGGGTTATGCCGATCGTCATTTCCGTGTCCAGAAGGACGTGAACACCAAACATGCGCGCACGGAGGTGGTGGTGCTGGATGAAGAAACACGTGTGAGCGAACTGGCGGAGATGCTGGGCGCGACAGGCGACAGTGGCAGCCAGACGGCACGCGATATCCTGGCCGAGGCCACAACTAAGAAGCAGCAGCGTGCCAGCAGCAAGCCCGGCAAGCAGAAGCAGTTGTTGTGATATATTCCCCACGCCTAAAGGCGGGGTATCTGTTGATTGAAGGTCTGCTCCAAGACCTTTCCATGTCTTATCATCGAGACTGAGAAAGTGATTCCACCCGAAAATAACACCGCATGATTCCTCTACATCTATCTTATCTAACGCGCAGGATTGGTTTATGACGAAGTACAATTTCGACGAAATTATCGAGCGACGCGGCACCGACAGCGATAAATGGGGCTACTACGACCCTGATGTAATCCCGATGTTCGTGGCTGATATGGACTTTCGCTCGCCGCAGCCAGTGATTGATGCGCTGGTGGAGCGTGCTCAGCATGGCGTGTTTGGTTATGGCATGTTCTTTATGCCGCCACCCAGCCTCACGGGGGCAATTGGCGACTGGCTGGCGCGGCGGCATGGCTTAAAGGTGGAGCCGGAGCATATTGTCGTGCTGCCCAATCTGGTCAACGGCATCTATGTGGCTGCGCAGGCCATCGGCCAGCCGGGCGATCATATTCTGGTGAATACCCCGATTTACTGGCCGTTTGTCACAGGGGCGGAGAAGGCCAAACGCCCGCTGGATATGGTGCCGCTGCGCACGGTGACGGATGGGCATACCCTGCGCTACGAGATTGACTTCGACGCGCTGGAAGCGGCCATCACGCCGCAGACCCGGCTGTTCCTGTTGTGTAACCCACATAACCCGGTGGGGCGCGTTTTTGAGAAATGGGAACTGGAAACACTGGCGGAGATCTGCCTGCGCCATGATATGGTGATCTGTTCCGACGAGATTCATGGCGATATGGTCTACAGCCCACATCGCCACACGCCGATTGCCACCCTCGCGCCAGAGGTGGCCGCGCGGACGATCACGCTGCACGCCGCCAGCAAAACCTTCAACATCGCCGGCATTGGCCTGGGTTATGCCATTATTCCTGATGTGGAACTGCGGGAGCGTTTTAAAGCGGTCTATGAAAGCATGGGGGTTCACGCCACCCTGATGGGCTACGTCGCCACCGAGACCGCTTACCGCGAGGGGCAGCCGTGGCTGGATGCGCTGATGACGTATTTGCAGGACAACCGTGATTTCGTGGCCGATTATGTCAGGGAGCATTTTCCTAACGTGCGTGTGACCGTGCCGGAGGGGACCTATTTAAGCTGGCTGGACTTCCGCGAGGCAGGCTTACCCGGCGAACCGTGCGCCTATTTTCTGGAACAGGCGCGGGTCGCCCTGAGTGGTAACTGGGAGTTACAGGGATTTGAGGGCTTCGCACGGCTGAACTTTGGCTGTCCACGTCCACAGCTTAAGGAAGCGTTGGATCGCCTGCACGCGGCCTATGCGCGGGTGGAGCGGGTGTGAGGATTATCAACGGGGCGGGCCTTCAAACCCGCCCCATGTTTAGCACTACTGACTTCTACTCCGGCTTTGTGCTGATGAGCAGGGTCATACTGCCGGACTGCACGGTTTTGCCGTCCTGATTGACGATTTTGACTTCGGCCACCACATTACCGCCTCCCAGGCGAGGCATAGGTTTTTTCTCGGTGATGGTCAGCTCGACATGCAGCGTATCGCCAATCACTACCGGCAGGCTGAATTTCATCTCCAGCCCCCGAAAAGCCAGCACCGTGCGCTCCATGAAGCCAAGCTGGTACATCTGGCCAACAGCGTAACTGAGGGTGAGCATTCCGTGAGCCACACGCTGTCCCATCATGTGCGTTTTCATATATTCGGCATCGGTATGCATGGGGTTAAAGTCACCCGTGAGGGTGGCGAACTGCACAATGTCGGCTTCGGTGATGGTGCGCCCCCGTGTGCGAAAGGTCGTACCGCTTTCGATCTCTTCAAAATAATAACCCTGCGGGCCATCTGCTGTGTATCTCACCATTTATCTCCAATCCTGAGCTACAAAGACATAAAGATCGCAAATTTTATGGATAAACAGGGGACTCTGCGCCCCTTTTTCTGTAACACGCAGGCTATTGTAACGGTTCGAAAAGGGCAGGCAAGAGACTATGACACGACCAGTGTCAAATGTGACATCTGTCACTATAGGTACGCAGGCCAATAATGCCATAATAGAAGTAATCAGGGCGATAGAAGTACGGTGAGGGGCCACCGGAAAAGCAACAAAGCCGGCAGAAGAGGACTGTCATCCACCTCAAGGCAGCCGGAAGTTCCCGCAAGTTGGGAACAGCCCCCGCTATTATGCGGTTGTCCTGTCAACCACAGATAACTGCAACCGGGATTGCCCAAATAGTACCCCTTTTTCATGAGCACCGTCCAAATTTATCCCCGGACGGTGCTTGTGTTTGTGGTCACATAACGTCTGAGTGCCATGCCCCACAGGAGAGGACGAGAGAGCAGCGTCAGCAGTGCCCAGGCCAGCCCGCCGTGATGCTGACGGGTGTAGCGCAGCAGATCGCGAAAATAAATCTGTGTTGCCTGCCAGGACTGCGTAACCGATTTTTCGTCGTGAAGGATGCAGGAGTCTGCCAGGAAGCGAAATTTTTGGCCATGATAACGCTGCGCCAGATCATCTTCGGGAAAGTACAGACGCAGGTCTGTATTCAGCCACACGTCCGCACGGCGCATCAACAGACATGACCCCGGCAGCACTTCGACATCGCGCGCACTGTCCCGTGTCCAGTCCTCATACCACTGGTGGGCGTTCACCCGCCGTCGCCAGCCGCTCAGCAGCACACCCAGCGGTGTGTGATTGAGCAGCAGCGCGCTGTAGGTGGGAATACGTGAGCAGGTACGCTGGATGCGGCCATCAGGATAGCGCAGTTGCACGGTGGCCCCGCGATAATCCGGGTGGGCGTTCATGAACGTGACAAGGCTTTCCAGCGCGCCGGGTTGTGGGATGGTGTCGGGGTTGAGCAGCAGTACATACTGGCCGCGCGCCGCCGCAATGCCGATATTATTCCCGCCGCAGAACCAGCTATTTTCCGGCTGCGGCAGCACCCTTACGGTGGGATAAGCCGTATCCAGCCCGGCGGCACTGCCATCATTATCCACGATAATCACCTCAATGGAGAGCATACAGGCCGCCAGCGCAGGCAGGCATTTTTCCAGGTGTGCCCGTGTGCGATAGTTGACGATGATAACCGAAACCTGAGGTGTATCGTGCGGGAGTGGCATAGATGCTGCCCTCACAGAGGTGATCGCGTCAGTGCTCAAACAGCATCCCCATCACCAGACAGGGTTTCGATGAGCTTACCGAGCATGAAACCGTGTTCTGCGACCAGCGTTTGCACATCAGGCAACAGGCTGACCCAATACAGATCAAAGGGCACGGGGCCAGGGCTGCCATCGCTGGGGGTCATCTCGTGGTGTCGCCAGCGCTCCGGCACATCGCCGGTGCAGCGCAGGTGATAGAAACAGCGGTGGTCGATCTGTTCAAGGCCGAGATCGCGCCTGTCGCGCCACTGTTCGCCC
>JBGSXK010000020.1:0-5239 GCA_041751455.1 Anaerolineae bacterium | reverse complement strand
ACGGGATATTGTGTAGCATCAGGAGAAAACCCATGCCCAAAGATTACGCCAGCCAACCCCTGACGCAGGTGCGCCGGGCAGATCGTGAAGTCACCGACGAAGCCTGGATCAAGGACTTTCTGCATCGCACTGCTGTCGGTACGATGGCAACTGTGCACGAAGGCCAGCCCTTCCTCAACAGCAACCTGTTCGTCTATGATGAGGCGCGCCACTGTATCTACACGCACACGGCCCGCGTAGGCCGCACCCATGCTAATATCGAGCAGGAGGAGCGCGTCTGCTTCAGCGCGATGGAAATGGGGCGTTTGCTGCCCGCCGAAGAAGCGCTGGAATTCAGTGTGGAGTATGCCAGCGTGGTCGCTTTTGGGCGTGCATCAGTGGTGGAGGACGCAGACGAAGCGAAGGTCGCGCTGCAACTGCTGCTGGATAAATACGCGCCGCACCTGCGCCCCGGCGAGGACTACCGCCCGCCAGTGGATGAGGAACTTGTGCGCACTGCGGTTTACCGCCTGGACATTGAGGCATGGAGTGGCAAGCGTAAACAGGTCGCTGAGGACTTCCCCGGCGCGTTCTGGTATCAGGCTTAAATAAACTCGTTGTAAAATCCCCTGGCCTTTTATAGGCCGAGGGGATTTGTAAGGAAGCTAAAGCGTGATCTCCGTCCGTACCGTGCCCGCGCGTTCATGCTTCGCGCTCAGGGTGACTGTGCCGCCGTCAGGTGCATAAACCACCCATTCTGCCTTCGCGCGGTCATTGGTATGCGCTGAGCCAAATAATGCCCAGGGCGTGGCAGAACTGCCCACACCAGAGCGCCCCTCAAGCTCACCAATTTCCTCGCGGATTTTGCCTGTTTTGAGGGATGCACCCTCCGGCAGCATGATCTCTGCTACCACGCCGCGCGTTACACGCTTTTCCTGCGCCTTCTGCGAGATATAGGAAGGCAGCCAGCCCGTATTATGCACGGCCATCTGTACATGATAAACCGCGTCGCCCAGTGCGGTGGACTTCACATCGAACACTTCCAGTCGGGGCGAAATCAGTAGATGCCATATCGCCCAATCGGCAAACGGCGCGATCTCCGCTTCCAGAAATTGCGGCGGTGGGTTGCGCCAGGCATAATGCATGTTCCACCCGCCCAGTTCGACCCTGCCAAGCTGCGGGTGGTCGTACTCGTACCAATCGACATACCCCTTGCTATCCAGCTTTTCGTCGCTCCAGCGCAGCATAGTCAGTGCATCATCCAGCGTATGTTCCCGATACCAGTCGATATACTTGTATTCTGCGATTCCAGCCTGCCGCTGCGGACTCCAGATTTCAACTGTCCAGGCATATGCGCCCAGGTGTTCATACATCCAGTCATCAAACACGCCCGTAATTACCTGTTTCGGGTGGTACTTAAAATCGTGAAAGACCGAGATGTTGGGATAACCAGTCAGATCAGTCCCTTTCTGGCCGATCTTCTGGAACACCCATAAATCTTCTGGTGGGAAGTGATCGTCCGCGTGGGTGCCATAAGGCCGTAGGATTACCCCGCTCCACGTGTGAAAGCTGATGCCGCCAGTGATATTTTTATTGCGGGCGCAAAAATCCACCACCGCGTGTACCTCTGGCTCAGATGTGGGGTAGGGGCCTGCGCCGCGCTGTTCGCCGTCCTGTCGCCATTCCACCGGGAAATTGCGGTTCAGGTCAAGTCCTTGCTTGGTAGGCTGCACCCAGATGCGCACACCGTCATAATTCTCAATATGGCCTTCGGGCAGCACGCGATAATATGTGCCCCCTGTTTCGATAGGATCACGGCGCACCAGCAGGCGCGGTTCGTCGGGGTGCGGTTTCCAGGGGCCGTTAGGGTCGGGGATGCGCATTTGCAGCATTCGCCCATCACCATCAATATCTTCCTCCACCAGCCCGCCGATAGGCTCTTCGTCGTAAGGATAGGGGCGCGTGCTGGAACGGATAATTTTTGGCTTGTCGGCCAGTGCCCATTCCGCGCCATCCGGGTTGATGCGTGGGCAGATGTAGAAAGCACGGGTATCAAGGCAGCGGGTAATATCGGCATTTTGTCCATATTCTGTGGCCAGCCTGTGCAGCAGGTAGAGACATGCGCTGGAAGGTGATACCTCCGAAGCATGGATATTGCCATCTACCCACAGCGCGGGCTTTTCGCTGGCCGTGCCTGTTTCGGCATTAGTTACTGTCGCCAGCCAGATGTCACGGCCTTCATAACTTTTGCCAATACTGCTGACCTGCACGTGCTGCGGGTACTCTTGGGCATAAGCGTGGAGCAGGCGCGTCAGATCATCATAACGATAATAACGGTCAAAATGAATTTCAGGCATTGTGCGAGAATCCTGTAAGGGATAAGTGAATACGCGCGATTGTAGCGCTAACAGTGATCACCACCAAGTGGATTCGTCAGGTGAGAAGATTAAGCGCCATGTGAATTTCGACATAGCCAAAATTCACGTCGGTATGGCGAAAAACCTCCTGAAAGCCGAGTGACTGGTACAGCCGAAGGGCGCTCTGCCAATCTTCATTAGTCTCTACCAGGATTTGCCGGAAACCACGCTCCCCTGCGATCTTGATCAACCGCTGGCTGATCGTCCGACCGATTCCATTCTGCTGATAATGTGGATGCACGGAAACCCGCACAATGCGCGCAACATGTGTGCTGCCATGCTCAGCAATCAATGCGCCACAGCCAACGATCTGGTTATCGGCTTCCGCCACCAGGAATGTGCTGCCCTGATGCAGGTAATGCGCTTCAATATTGTTGACATCCGGGTTAAGGTCTTCCCGCAGCACACCGAAGCGCGCCGCCAGCCCTTCCAGAATGAGCGCCCGCACGGCGGGTTGATCAGCAGGGTGAAATGGTCGCAGATCGATTGGTAAAGTAGTCATCATGTTTAAGTCCAGAGGGCAAGCCGGAAATTTGTGATTCCCGTCAAATTCCTATATCATATATCTTATATCTTAATGAGTGTGATTTTATGCAGCCCATTAAAACTTTTCGCAGCAAGAACGAACTGGTTTACGCTGCGCTGCGCAGCGCCATTTTACAGGGTGAGCTTGAACCTGGCAAACGGCTGGTGATTGATGAATTGGCTGTTGAACTGGGTGTAAGTCAGATCCCTGTGCGTGAGGCGCTGCGCCAGTTGGAAGCTGACGGTTTCGTGACGATTGCCCCTTATATCGGCGCAACAGTGACCCCTATTGAAGGGGCCAATATTTCCGAAATCTTTGGCCTGCTGGAAGCGATGGAGATCATCAGTGGGCGGGCAGCGTGTATCCATATGACGACTGACGACATTGAGGAACTTGAGCGCCTGCTGCGAAGTATGGATCACCTGCCGGATAAGCCCGATGAATGGTCACAGGCCAATGTGCGCTTTCACCGCCTTATCTGTGAACGAGGCGGGACGCTGCTGGTCAAAAAGCTTATGGACAACACACTCGATCACTGGGATCGTCTGCGCCGTTATTACCTGAAGGATGTTTCTGCCCGCCGCATCCCGGATGCACAGCGCGATCATTGGCGCATGTTCGAGGCTATCCGCCAGCGTGATGCCGATCTGCTGGAAACTGTCGTGCGCGATCATAACCGCACGGCATTGGCCGCTTATCGGCACTACCTGGATGCCTGAGAAATGATATTCACTGACGAAATTACACTGTGAGGAATGATTTTGATTGATAAGCACGTGTTATTAGAAAAGTGCCGCAGCACATTTACCTTTGCCGAGAAACAACTCCGCCACCTCATCGAAACCTACCCCGATTATTTTCCCATGTATACCGTGACTGGACAGTGGAAACACGGCGGAGAAGCCTGGACGAACTGGTGCGAAGGCTTCCTGGGGGGACAGTTATGGCTGGTGTACGAACAGAGTGGCGATGCATACTGGCACGAGAAGGCCGAGCATTACTCTCGTCTGATCGAGCACCGCAAGGCAGACCGTAATGTACATGACCTGGGCTTTTTGTTCTGGTCTACCTGGAAGCGCTGGTATGACCTGACAGGCGATCCGGCCATTAATGAGGTTGTAGTGGAAGCAGGCAGCACACTGGCGCTGCGCTTTAAAGAGCAGGGGCAGTATCTGTGCTCTTTCGTTGGCGATGACAGCCTGTTCATTGACATCATGATGAACGTGGGGATTATCTTCTATGCCGCACAGCAGAAGAATGACCCTGAACTGCTGCGCCGTGCCATGCAGCACAGCCTCACTACCCGGCGCTATCTCGTGCGCGGGGATGGCAGCACTTCGCATGAAGGCCTGTTCGATACGCAGACCGGGGTGTTCCTGCGCCAGAGTACACATCAGGGCTGGCGGGATGATTCATCCTGGGCGCGCGGGCTGGCCTGGGCGCTGTACGGCTTCGGGACGGTCTACAGCTTCACCCGTGATCCACGTTTCTTGCAGACTGCCGAGTTATGCGCGCAGTATTATGTCGAAAACACACCTGCGCATGGCGTGCCGCCCAATGATTGGAGCGAACCCATCAACCCGGCCATGCCTTATGAAAGCTCGGCAGCGGCAATTGCCGCGAGCGGCCTGCTCAATCTCGCTAAACTGACGGGCGACCCGACAAAGGCGCTTTTTTATCACGATTACGCGCTGCAAATCGTCGATACCCTGACTTCACCCGAATTTCTGGCTATGGAACAGGCCGAACATGGTTATGAGGGCATCCTCAAACACGGTATGTATCATCAGCGTTTAGGCCTGGGTGTCGATGAAAGCGTGATGTGGGGTGAGTATTTCTTTCTGGAAGCGGTGAGTAAGGTGCTGGCGGATGGCAAATGAAAAAGTGGCACTGGTAACGGGAGCAAGCCGTGGCATTGGCCGTGGCATTGCGCTGGCATTGGCTGAACATGGCTGGACAGTGGTCGTAAATTATCGTGGCAATACGGAAGCTGCTGTCGAAACCGTGAAGGATGTCGAGGCTGTGGGCGGGCGGGCACTGGCCGTGCAGGGGAATGTATCCAGCGCGGCGGATCGGGCACATCTGCTGGAATTGCTGCTCAACACCTATGGTCGTATTGATCTGTTGGTTAATAACGCGGGCATGGCTCCTCGCCAGCGGATGGACATCCTGGAAATCCGCGAAGAAAGCTATGACGAGGTGATGACAGTCAACCTGAAAGGGCCGTTTTTCCTCACCCAAGCGGTTGCCGGGCACATGATCGAGCTGATTAAAGATGGTGTGATGGAACATGGGCAGATCGTCAACATCGGCTCGA
>JBGSXK010000019.1:0-13469 GCA_041751455.1 Anaerolineae bacterium | reverse complement strand
TACTAGATATAGTAACGTCGGGGCGACAGTATTGTCGTCCCGACGGGTAAGCCACGAATACAGTTTCAACCCTAAAACGGGCAGAGATCGCGAGCGATGTAAGTTGGGCTGCGGCTGCCATAACGGTTGAGCAGGTCAAGTGCCTCAGGGCGCGTCTCGATTATAGCCTGTACCGCGTTGCAGGCGCTACGCAGATTATTGGTTTCCTGCAGCGCATCCCAGAAAGCGGCCCCCATGCTGGCATAGACCGGGGCAGCCTGTAAGTCAGGATAATTGGTCACAATGGCCTGATATACCGAGAGCAGGCGCTGATCCTCGGTAAAGGCGTACACGGTCAGCAGGCGATAGAGCAGATAGGTGTTGAGGATGTCTGCCTCGTCGTCGAACCAGTTGCGCAGCCCGGAGTCGTTGAGCGCCAGTTGGTACAAATCCACCGCCGCACTCAATGCACGCTGCTGGACGCTGCGATCTGCCTGATGAATTACCTGAATACGGAAACGCGGCGGGTCGAGCTGGGTGATCGACAGCAGATAATTGATGCCGTTCCAGTCATAAATACGCACACCAGTGCGCAGCGGCCCGGTCTGCGAGGTGCCGGAACTCGTCATCCGCGCAGCGATCTCCAGCACTCCATCGTTATCAATATCGCTGACCGTCGGCGGCTCCTGGCTGGTAATCGCGCCCACCAGCAGGCTCTCAAAGCGTCCCTGTTCTGGCCGCCAGCCGATCAACTGAGTTTGCAGGATACAATCCGCCCCGGCCTGTTCTTCCAGAATATCACACACCTGCGCGGTGTACAGGACTTCCGCTTTGCCACTTTGGTTCATATCACCCAGATAAACAAGCTGGGGTGTGCCATCGGGGTTGATCCACTGATAATATGGCAGATAGCGTCCGCTGCTGCACCCCAGAATCATGATCACACCGCCAGCGCTGCCTGCGTCAAAGACCACCAGTACATCGGGTGCGCCTTCCCCTGTCAGGTCGAGATCGGCGCGTACCAGGCCATTTTCGCCCAACACATCCCATACCTCACGCAGGGCACTTTGCAGCGCGGCGGGGGTGCCACCGCTGGCAAGAAAACGGGCGATCTCATCCGCCATATCCCGTGGGTCGGCGGGGGGAGGCGGCAGCACAGGGGCAGCGACAGGCGGGCAGGCGTTGTAATCGGGTGTAGTGGTGGCGCGGATGGCCAGGGCGACTGCCGTCGCCGGGTTCGCACGCAGGCTGCCATCCAGTGGCAGCGAGACCACAGTGGGCAAAATTCCGCGAATCGTGCGTCCCGGAGTCATGGTCGGGAAGGGAATCACGGTGGGGGCACTGCTGGCCGGAGTCTGGGCTTCGCAGGCGGTTAACAGAAGCAGGAGTAAAAGGGCCGGGATGAGTCGTTTCATGCGAGACAGTATAGCCATGTTGCAGCACATCAGCCAGTAGGGACAGGTCTACCGGCTGATCCGTATTATGAACTCATGTAAGATTGCCAGCGCTTACTCTTCGCGCAGATTTTCGATCAACTGCAAGTCTTTTTGCACATTACGCCAGCGCGTAACCAGCGAGCCAAGATAAACAGCCATAATGAACCCCGTCATCCCCAGGCCCAGCAGCAGGTAAACAGTCGTATCGGGCATTATTTACGCCTCCTCGTTTTTGTACATGGGCTTCTCATCATCATAACCGAGCAGTTCGGCCTTGAGCGCCTGCACCCGTTCAATCGCGTTTTGCAGCCGCACCCGATGCCAGATGAGCGTGGCTGGCACAAGAACACTCCAGATGAACGAGTTCACACCGAGCGTGGTACGCATCGCATCGGTCATGGAGAAGCTGCCTTCCGCGTCGGCCGAGCTGGTGGCACCAATGACCAGCGGGTGGATGGTGCGCGGCTCAATACGGATAATCATAAACGTGTAGATCACGGTGACAATCGCCACGATGCCATAAACGGAGGCAAAACGCCGACGCTGCTCCGGGTTCTCGATGCCGCCACGCAGCAGCAGATAAGCCGCATAGGTGAGGCACATGATGAGCGCCGAAGTCAGGCGTGGGTCCCATGTCCACCACGTATTCCAGATCGGCCGTGCCCAGATGCTCCCGGTGATGAGATTGATCAGCGCCAGTGCCAGGCCGACTTCTGCCCCGGCCAGAGCCAGCGAATCCCATCTCACAGCGCGGGTGCGCAGGTAAAGCACACCACCCGCCACTGTTGCGCAGAAGGCAATGAATGCGCCTGAAAAAGCTGCGACATGAATATAGAAAATGCGCTGTACCAGCCCCTGATTAATCTCTGTTTCGGCGTAAGCCAGTGCCATGTACAGGCCAATCGCCACTGCAATGAGGGTTGCAACGGTCAAAATGCGCAGCAGCGGCGGCCACGCGGCGACTCTGCTGGCGGCGTGAGATGGGGCTTCTGCCGGGATATTCCGAACAGCACTCATACTTAGAACTCCTGTAATTTCTTGGTTCAAACCTGAAAAAATCTTAGCATATCTACATAAAATTACCAGTAATTCTCATATTGCAAGAAATAATGCAGGCAGATTTTAAACCTGCTCCTACTCCTCAACCACATACTCAAATAACAGAAAACACACAACCAGATAGATAAAGTCCACAGCGAACAATACCTGCGGCCACATGCTCCAATCACTGAGTGGCGCATCATTGAGAATCGCCACTGAACCACGCACCGCAGCGATCAGTACCGGCAGCACGATAGGCAGCATAATGATCGGCAGCAGCGTTTCGCGCGCGCGGGTCTGCACGGTCATGGTCGCCAGCAGCGTACCGACCGTCGAGAAGCCCATAGTGCCCAGAAGCAGCATCAACAGCAGCCAGGGGTTGAGCAGCGAAATGTTATACAGCACAGACATAAGCGGCAGCAGCACCACCCCCACAAGCAGCGCGAAACAATAATTAGCGGCCAGTTTGCCGCAGAAGATGGTCGCGCGGGCGATCGGCGCGAGCAGCAGCGCGTTCAGCCCGCCCTGCTCCCGTTCCAGCGCCAGGCTGCGATTAAGGCCCAGGATGCTGGAGAAAACCACCGTGACCCACAAGACACCGACGATGGCTTCACGTCGGGCGAGACGATCCAGTTCCAGCGCGAAACTGAAAATGAGGACACTCAGCAGCGCGAACAGCACCATCGAGTTCACCAGTTCCCGGCTGCGCAGTTCAGCGCGCAAGTCTTTGACCGCAATAGCGAGAGCTGCTTTGAGAAAAGGTGTATTCATCGGGCCGTGGCCATGCTGGTGACGTCGGTATAAGTGGCCGCCAGCGCCAGCGCATCCAGCGAAACCACGGGCGCATCATAGCCAATCACACCGCGGGACAGGATCAGTACCCGGCTGGCAAGACTCGGCACACGTTCCAGTTGGTGGGTGGTCATGATAATGGTGCGGCCTTCGGCATGGGCAGCGCGCAGCAGGTCATCCAGCGTTTGTGCCGCGTCCTGATCCAGCCCGGTATACGGCTCGTCCAGCAGCAGCACATCCGGCGCGTGGAGCAGAGCACGAGCGATGCTGAGGCGCTGCTGCATCCCACGTGAAAAGGTACGCACAAGGCTGTCGCCACGCCGCGCCAGACCCACCTGCGCCAGCAGCATGTCGATCCGTGCTTCGACCTGTGCCAGCGCATACAGCCGGGCGAAAAAACGCAGGTTCTCGCGCGCGGTCAGGTTCTCATAAAGCAGCGCCTGATGACTGACCAGGCCAATCTGCGCGCGCACCGCTGCCGCCTCGCGCGGAAGCTCCCACCCGCCAACGAGAATCACACCACTGGTCGGCCTGCTCAGGCCCGCCAGCAGGCGCAGCAGCGTAGACTTGCCGCTGCCATTTGGCCCCAGCAGCGCTACAAACTCGCCGCGCGCGATGCGCAGGTCGAGTTTGCGCAGCACAGGCAGCCCATCATAGGCTTTGGTCAGCGCCTGGGCTTCTATCAGGGTAGAGTCAGTCATTTTTTGACGGGCACTCCACCATTACGGGAAACCCATTTCCTGCTTCAGGAACTCGGTGGTACCCTCGCCGCCTGTCATGTGCAGCAGGGCGCTGTCCTCATTGACCAGCAGCGCGAAATCGAGAAACGGGCAGCACAGCCGCTCCAGTGTGATGAACTCCGCCAGCCTCAGCAGTGTGTCGCCGTCGGGGGGGAAGCGCAGCGCGTAGCCGTTCGTCAGCGCCCCCAGGCTCTCTGACTGTCTGGTCACATACTGCCGGATTTCTTCATAACGCGCCCACTGCGCCGCTGGAATCGCTTCAGGAATGCATACAAGTGGTCTTTCACTCATGGTTCTTTCTCCTCCGGTTCGCCCATCAATTCCCCCAGCCGCACTTTAAGCTGTTTGCGGCGGTGATGGTACAGATCATGGTTGATGTCGCCCCGGTCATGCGCCGCGTCCAGTTCGGCAATCTGCTGCGCCAGCGCATCCAGCAGACGATTTTTGTCTTCCGGCGCAGACGCGCCCCCCACCTCTCTGCGCCGGTAATACAGATACAGCCCGCCGATCAACACGGCCTGTGCGACCAGGACCAGCAGCACGACCAGCACCAGATTATTTGACGACACAACAGGGGGAGTTATTTCGTCGGCAGTGGCCGCGCCAATACCGCTCAGCTCATAAAGCATGGATTCGCCCGCTTGCAGGTTCAGCTCCGCACCGTACCCGGCGAAGGTGGACTCGCCCAGCGTCTGCGTGCCAAGCGATTCCAACTGTTCGCTGGTGGCGGTGACGCTTGGCGGGCGCAGCAGCAGCCGGGCCGGGCCACTGAAGGCATAATTAAACGGCTGCTCAATCATGGCCCCAGCCTGATAGGGCAGAAAATAGATGTACTGGATAATATGATCGCCGCCGGGCAGCACGGGCACACTGTCAATTACTGCCGAGCCATCCTCCGGCGTGATATAACGCTCTGGCTGTTCCGGAAAACCCAGAATCACCCCCCCAGGCGGCAGCGAGACCACCACCGAAGCATAACGATTCTCGCCCACCTCCTGGCTGCTGGTAAAGGCGCGATCCGAATTATTGTGGAAGTTCATCACCTGTAAGACCTGCAAGCCCTCGGCGACAGCCGTAATCTGCGAAACCATCCCTATGATGGTGATGACCGCCGGGTCCTCAGTCAGCTCGTAAATGGTGAGCGGCAGATCAAGCGTGGCGCTTTCCCCGCGCGCGAACTCGCTGCTGAAGGTGCGGTTCTGGTAAGCGACCACCGCGACATAAGCCTGCTCCGGGTTAATGTTCACACCCTCAAAGCGGAAGCCCCCTTCCGCGTCCGTGTGCCCCTCCAGGCGTTGAGTAGCGCTGCGGCCATCACTGGCGAACAGCGTCACGGGCAAATCTGCCGGTGCAGCACCCAACGCGGTGCCATTAATCACACGCCCGGTCACGACACCTGTTTCGCCTGGTAGTGCCGCTGTCGGGGGCGCGGGTTCTTCCGTCGCGGCAGGCGGGGACACAGACGGGTTGGTCAGGTCACCTATGTCCAGCAAACGTGTCCGTGCATAGGCAACCGCTGCCTGAATTTGCGCCTCGTCCACAATCCCGACAGCGGCAATCCGTGCTGCTAAGGCCGTATCACTGGTCTCGCTCAAGGTGCGCAGGTCAGCAGGCAGATCGGCATTGAAAGCGGCCAGCAGCGCCTGACCTTCGGCGATCTGCTCCGGCGTATGAGGCAGCGTATAGGTGTAATAGGCAACATCCCAGCGCGCCTGCTCGGAAAGCGAATCGCGCCAGGGAGGCATCAATTGTTCGAGACGGCCATGCGTGATCGTGTCGAACCACTGCTGCGGGGTCTGGTCACGCATCGTCGCCGGGTCGCGGAAATTACCCGGTTCCCCCACCTCCCCGCTCAGCACCAGTTCACCGTGACCACTACCGTCCGTACCATGACAGCGGGTGCAGTTGGCGGCGTAAATACGGGCACCGTTGCTGAGGTCGGGCGGCTCCTGTGGGAAACCTGCCTCTGGTGGGGCCTGAGTTATGGGAGGGAAGGTAACCACGATCTCCGGGTTACCGGCCAGCCCACCGCAGGCGGTAAGGAAAATGAATGCTATTCCTGTGCTTCCAAAGGTTAAAAGCTTTCGGCTAAAAGCTAAAAAACCCTCTGAAGAGGGTCGAAAACTTAAAACAGGGATGGCCTTCCTGCCCACCACTATGCCGCGAAAATGTTTCATGATGGACGCGCGCAAGCGCTGCCCTGCAACCGTCTTGATCCCCGTCACAAATCCGGCCTTCGGCACATGCCCGAATAAATTCACACCTGCGATGTTTGCTGCCCTAATCCCTGACGGCGCGCGGCAATGGCCGCCTCAATGGCATGGTCAATCGCTTCATCGACAGCCACATCGTCCGCAGGTGGGGAGTCGATGAAGGTATGCTCGTCCAGCATATCGAGGGCTTTAAGAACCTGAATCCCACGCTGTACCCATTCCTCGCGTTCCAGCGCGTAATCACCTTCTGGCATTTTGCCCGTGCTGTAATCTTCGTCCAGGTCGCGCAGATTGGTCAGCACACGCTCGTAATAGATCAGCAGGCGCTCACGCTGTTTTTGCAGGTGGGCTTCATCGGCCTTCTGGCGCGTATCGGTGCGCAGCAACGGTGCGGCGACCCACAGCGCGACCAGCGTCAGCAAAATAACAGAAACGATCAGCCCTTCAATACTCATGCCTCAGAATTCTCCGCGCAGCAGGCGCTCGATCTCTGTGCTGAGGATATTCTCATTCACCTGCGTGATATAGAAGCGGGCGATGTTGCCTTCCTGATCAATGATAAAGGTCTCCGGTACACCCTGAATATTGTACCAGTCAGAGATGCGTGTGCCTGTATCTGGCGCGTTGGGATAAGTAATACCGAACTCATCGATAAACGCCTGCGCTTTGCTATCGGTATCGGTATAGGCTACGCCGAGCATCATGACATCCTGATCCTGATAACGCTGCCAGACATTTTGCAGCGCGGGCGCTTCTACGCGACACGGGCCGCACCAGCTCGCCCAGAAATTCAGCACCACAATCCTGCCACGCAGGTCGGAGAGTTTGATTTCCTCACCTTCGTAGGTGATGAGCGTAAAGTCCGGCGCGGGGCCGCTGGTGGGCTGGGTCTGGTTCTGACGCAGCAGCGCCAGCCCGAAAATCACCGCCACCAGAGCCACACCGACCAGCAGTACAATAGACCCCAGGCTGAGGCCGCGCCGGGCGGGAGGTATCAGGGTTTCTTCAAAAGGGAGTTTTACATCTGCCATAGGTTAACGCCGTTCTCTCAGATCATTTTCCAGTCGTTGACGATAATCCTCATCCGTATGAGTCAGCGGCAGCCCGGGCTGGGCAACTGGCGGGCGTGATGCCCCACGCCAGCGCCGGAACGTCATCGCAGCAGTACCCAGCGCGATCAAACCCACGATCCAGGGAGTCACCAGCGCCAGCGCCCGCAAAAACGGATCCTGCGGGGTGCCGATCACGCGCTCGCCATACCGTGCCACAAAGCTGTCGATAATCTGCTGGCGCGTGATGCCCGCGGCAAGCTGCTCACGGATGTCCTCTCGCCAGTCAATACATGCCTGAGTCGGGCACACGTCCAGCGGGATGTTTTCGCACACCGGACAGTACAGGTCTTTGGCGATGGCATTCACCGCATCATCGGCGATAGTGTCATCCTGCGCGATGAGAGGGTGGGCGAACAGAAAGCCTGCGGCTAATGCGATCACAAAGCCTGACATTATCTGAAAACAGGCCGCCCGGCGCTGTAACTTCAAACGATTCCTAAGCTGCTTCAGCATCACGCTGTCGCCTCTGCCTGCTGCCGCTGCCGTGATTCTTCGCGTACCCGCGCGGGCAGCACCTCCGCCGGCCAGGCGGCGATAAGTGTACCCAGAATCAACACCAGCCCACCCCACCAGACCAGATTAACCAGCGGGTTGATATAAACACGGAAGGTCGCTGTCTGGTGCGTTACAGCTTCCCAGCCGACCAGCAGCACATAGAAGTCATTTTCCAGTGTGCTATGCGCCCCGGCAATGGTCATCGTTTGGTTCTCGCCGCCCTGTTCGGCACTGAGATAAATATCAATACGCGGCTGGATTTGTGTCAACGGCTGCCCATTACGCAGTACAGTCGTATAGGCACGCTGGATGTAACGGCCATCGGCGGCGTAGCCTTCCTCAAAGTCGTCATAACGCAGTTGATAATCGCCAATCGTCAGGGTTTCGCCCAGGGCGATGCGCTGCTGGGTCTCCTGCTGGAACAGCGTGCTGCCGATCACACCAATGCCGATAATCGTGACCCCCAGGTGAACAACATAGCCCCCATAACGGCGGCGGTTGCGGCCAAAGAGCGCCAGTACCGCCTGGGGCCAGCGTTCATGCAGGCTGCGGGTGCGCGCCTCTGCCCCGCGATAGATTTCATACAGCGCCACGAAACCAGCCAGGCTCACCAGCCCATAAGCCAGCAGCGCGACGGGCTGTGTGGTACCCGTGACGAACAGCAGCACCATCAGGGCCAGGGTCAGCAGCAGCGGTATGAGCAGCGCCCGCCCCAACCGCGCCAGCGAGGTCGCCCCCCAGGCAGAAAGCGGCGCGATGCCCATCAGCACGAACAGAGCAGCAAACAGCGGCGGCGTGACCTGCATATAATAATCCGTGCTGAGCGTGATATTCGTGCCCAGGAACAGGTCGGACACAATCGGCGCGCCAAAGCTGCCCCAGAAAATCACGACGAACAGCGCCACGAAAATAACGTTGTTCAGCACAAACAGCGTCTCGCGGCTAAGCAGATTCACGAATTGATGCTCGTCTTTGAGTTCACCGCGATTCCAGCGCCAGAGAATGAGGCCCACAGAGATCAGTGTCAGCAGCGACCAGAAGGCGAACATCGGGAAACCGATCTGGCTGCGGGCGAAGCTGTGGACACTCTCGATCAGGCCGCTGCGGGTAGCAAACGTGCCAAAGATCACGGCGCTGAATGTGCCGATGACCAGGAACATATTCCACACTTTCAGCATCCCGCGCTTTTCCTGAATCATCACACTGTGCAGGAAAGCGGTGCCCACGAGCCAGGGCAAAAATGCCGCGTTCTCCACCGGGTCCCAGCCCCAGTAACCGCCCCACCCCAGCACATCATAGGCCCAGCGTCCGCCAAGGATCAGGCCCAGACTGAGGAACAGCCATGCCACCAGTGTCCAGCGGCGGGTGGCTTTGATCCAGTTGGTAGAAAGATCACCAGAGGCCAATGCCGCCATCGCAAAAGCAAACGGAATCACAAAACCGACGAAACCAAGATAGAGCATAGGTGGGTGGATAATCATGCCGAAGTGCCGCAGCAGGGGGTTAAGGCCGCGTGCCGAATTTGCCATTTCGCTGTAGGAGGGAGCAGTCGCGCCTTCGGGGATGAAGAGATAGGCCGGGATAGCGCGCGCGGTCGCGGGCAGGTCGGGCGTGATCCAGTAACGGGTGAACGGGTTTTCTAAAAAGATCGACAGCCCCAGAAAGAAGGCCAGCGTCGCCATCGTATAGGCGATGACGTAGGGCATCAGGCGGCGGTGACTGCGCCAGTTGAGCCACACAGCCAGCACCACGAACAGGCTGAGCAGCAGCGACCAGAACAACAATGAGCCAGCCTGCGATCCCCACAGCGCCGTAATGCGGTAAAACACCGGCGTGGTGGGATTGGAGACTGACCAGACATAACTGATCTGATACTGCTCCGTGATGAGCGCCAGCACCAAAGCCCCTGCTGAAACCAGCAGCAGCGGAAACGTCAGCAGGGCAGCATTGCGCGCACTGTGAACCCAGTTGTCCGAATGCCTGCGCCCACCATAGAGCGCCGCGCCAATAGCATAAAGCGCTGCGCCAAAGGCCAGCAGCAGCGCTGTAATTCCAACTTCAGCCAGCATGATTAAACCTGTGGGTGATCCTGAGGGAGAGTGTGCTGTTGTGGCCCGTCAGTCTCGAAGCGACTGGGGCATTTCAACAGCAGGTCGGTGGCATAGAAGATACCATCCTCGCCCAATCTGCCCGGCAGGATGGCCTGTGCTTCATGCTGAAGTAAATCTGGCATGGCACTGTTTTCGACTACTACCTGCAGGCGTGTCGAGGCAGGGTTGTTGACGGCCACATTAAGCGCGGTGGCGAGGTCATCGAACTGCGCTGGCAGGTTGACAATTGTAAAACGGATAATACCATTGTCGGCATCATAATTGATGGTATCGCCCAGCACCGCACCGGAGACCTGTACCGACTGTCCACTGTAATCCGTGTCACCGAGCAGCTCATCGACAGTGATGAAAAAACGGGCGTTGGTCAGCGTGCCACTGACGACCAGATAGGCCACTGCACTCAGTATCAGCAAACCGCCGACCAGAAATTTCCAGCGACCGGAATTTTTCCTGAGCAGAAGTTGGGGATTGGCGCTGCCTGTTTTTTCCCAGGTTGCTTGAGCCATGTGACTTTCTCCTGAAAACGGGGACTACGGGTGCCCATCGTGTTACTTTTAGACTAGTCTATTATACCCTCATTGTGCTGAACATCACAAGCGCGCTCAATGTGTTCTTATTGATTTATTACGTATAGCCGCAGAAGCGGTACAGGCCAGGGCGCATCTGCCTGGTGCTGATATATAATCAGGTAAAAGAAAGCGGGGTAGATTCGCTATGAAAGATTATCGCCAGTCCGTGAATCAGCAGTATGGGCTTGATGACCTCAGCAGCAAAATTCTGGATAGGCTGCGGAAGGCTGGAAAAGATATTGACCACCTCACCAGAGATGACCTGAAAACATTTGATGAGTTTCATGTAGGCGGCATCACCGAAACGCGCAGCCTGGCACAGCTCGCCGGGCTGCGCGAAGGGATGCATATACTCGATGTCGGCAGTGGTATCGGTGGCCCGGCGCGCACACTGGCGGCGGAGTTCGGCTGTCGTGTCACCGGGCTGGATTTGACCGAGGAATTCTGTCGTGCGGCGGAGATGTTGACACAACGTGTGGGTCTGGCGGATAAAATCGACTTTCATCACGGCAGTGCCCTGGATATGCCTTTTGAAGATGACCTTTTTGATGTGGTATGGACGCAGTTTGCGGCCATGAACATCGGCGATAAGGAAAAGCTGTACGCTGAGTTTCGTCGTGTCTTGCGCCCCGGTGGCCTGCTGGCGCTGCACGAGATCATGGAAGGATCGGGCGAAGCGCTGCATTTCCCGGTGCTGTGGGCCAATGAACCCTCCATCAGCTTTTTGCGCCAGCCTGAGGCAATACGTGCTTTGCTGGAGTCCAATGGCTTCACTGTTGTCGCCTGGAACGACCTGACGGAACATTCGTTTGAATGGTTCAAGGCAATGCAGGCTGCTCGCGCCGCGGAGGAACGGCCAGCATTAGGCTTTCAGGTCTTTACTGCCGATTCCGCACCCCCGAAGGCAGCAAACGTTCTCCGCAATCTGGAAGAAGGCAGGATTAAGGTGGTTCAGGCGGTATTGCAACTGGCAACCTGAACGCAATCAGGCCGCTTGTGCCTCTTCCTTATATCTGTCGCGCGCGATCATCGCGCCACCCACCGTGACAATCGCCAGCAGGCCGATCACAAACATGCAGGTGGTCAACTGTGGTGGCTGCTCTGCCGCCACAGTGGGTTCTTCGGCAGTGATCACTTCTGCACTGGTTTCAGTAGCGCTATCCCCCTCCTGCGCGGCGCTCACCATCGCCGTGACAGGCAGCAGCAGGGTGCAGAACAGCATCAGCAGCAGCAGACGGTTAATCATAGTTTGCATGATAGAAGAGACTCCTTAGAGATGCGTATTGCATCCTATTGTAGCGCACATAATGTAAAAGGGCGGGTTTGCAACCCGCCCCTGCGAAAGCTAATGACTGAAACCCTGTATCCTGAAGACTTATTCGTAAGTCTTCAGATAAGCGATGATGTCCGCCAGGCCTTGCGCGTCCAGCCGCTCGCCAAAGTAAGTCGGCATCACAGGGCCATAACCGGGCACAAGGTAATCGTGCGGGCGCAGGATGCTGTGGACGAGATACTCTTCTGGCGTGAAATCGGCAAGCGCCGGGTCACTCAGGCGTTCACTGCTGATCAGAACAGGCCACGTCTCCTGAGTCAGCGGCGCGACCACCGCATTGATATGACAGCCCGAACAGGCGAGTACTCCACTGTTATAAAGTGACTGACCATTCACCGGGTCGGCTTCCAGCGCCATCACTTCTTCTGTAATAGCGATCACTTCCGGCAGCGCTTCTTCCGGGGTCATGGTATCAATATCCGGGGCAACGGGTTCTTCCACAGCACTGGTACCACCCCCCACGCCCGGACGAATCGCAAACTGCTGCACCGCCAGCAAATCTTCCAGCGTCCAGTCACGATCCCAGTTGAGAATGTAATTAGTCAGGTTTTGAAGCTGGTCCTCACGCAGTGGCCCACCTGCAGTCTGCGACCAGGCAGCCATCGGCTGTGGCCAGTAAGACTCGCTCACCGGGCGACCAGAAATGAGGGTCGTATGGATAAAGGCATCACGAGTACCAGCCCACCCCAGTGCGGCCAGGCGATCAGGTGCCCCAGGATCATAACCCCTATCAATCGCGGCCTGCATCTGCGTGTTGAGCGCGACCCGCTGGGTTTCCATCTCGATCAAACGCGCATCAATAGCTTCGACAGGCGCTTCGCCATACTGTTCGCGCAGGGCGGTCAGTCGGGCTTCGATCTGTTCTTTTTCCGCCAATGTGCGTGTGTCGGAGACCAGGTCGGCCTCAAGCTGCGGGATTTCGATCAACAGCGAGTTCAAGGTCTGCACCTCGCTGTTGATTTCCGCGAAGAAATCGTGTCCAAAGAGTGCCGGGTTATTGAGGGCGGGCGCGATCCCTGCCTGCCCCTGGCCCTGCGAGCCGTGACAACTGGTACAGTTAGCAGCGAAAAGCTCTGCGCCACTTTCTACCGAGCGGGCGAGATGCTGCGACTGAAAAGCCTGCATCCGCCCCTGCTCGTTAATGGCCACCCAGCCTACCAGCACCATAATCCCCAGGAACATCACTGTTCCCAGGAGAATACGGTTTTCCATTCGTTCAACAAGCAAGCGTTGTAAATTCATTCCGTCCCCACTTAGTCGTAGTAGGCCGCATTTTCATGGATAAAGATGTGTCTGGTGTTGCTGCGGCGGTTGGGCTGGCCGTCCTCGCCCAGGATGAAGACCGGGTTGCCCTGGGCATCCAGCACCGGGTCACCGCCCTCCAATTCCACTTCGTCCCACTGGATGACGACATCAATACGCTTCAGGCCGGGCTGGTTTTGCGTGATAATAACGTGGCCGACGGCGTTAGGCAGTTCTTTGTTGTGCTCCTGCAGCATATGGTGGAATTCTTCCAGCGCACGATGCAGCAGCGGTGCGTCCGCTGGCACAGGGCTAAAGCGCACAGCAGGTACACTCAGGTGCTGCTCTGCCAGCAGAGAAACCAGTGCTACACCACCGCCGCTGGCTTCCATCTCGGCATTAAAGG
>JBGSXK010000018.1:0-12405 GCA_041751455.1 Anaerolineae bacterium | reverse complement strand
TCCTTACGTGCATCTGTTAAAACGCCTCCAACAGGCTGACGATGCGAATTAAGATAAGTTGCCTGTGCTGAACACACAGGCAACAGCATCACTCTGCTATACGGCTCGTAGTTGACCACGTTGCGTCAGGTTCGTTATGATTGAGTACAAACTTAGCCGGTAAGTGAGATAAAACATGGGAAAAATCAGTGTAGCGATTGTCGGGTTGGGGCGCGTGGGTGCGTCGGTGGGGCTGGCGCTCAAGCGGTATAATAAGCGCTCAGATGCCCGCCACGAATTTGAAGTCATCGGTGTGGAAGACCGCGCGGCGGTACAGCGTGATGCAGAGAAGATCGGCGCGGTGAACAAGACCATGCGCAATCTTTACGATGGTGTGCGGGATCGGGATATTATCGTGCTGGCGCTGCCCTATGCCGAGGTACGCCGCACCTATCAGGTATTGGGGCGTGGCGTGCGCGCGGGCGGCGTGGTGATGGATTTCTCGCCGCTGAAGCTGCCCTCGCTCGGTTGGGCAAAGGAATATCTGACGGATGAGGTGCATATGGTCGGCCTCACACCAATTGTAAATCCACAGTATCTGCATGATGGCCTGGACGAAACCCATTACGCGCGCGAGGATTATTTCGACAACGGCACGATGATGCTCATGCCCAGCCCATCCTCGATCCGTGAGGCGGTAGAACTGTCTTCAGACTTTTCGACCCTGCTGGGCACTAAAATCCATTTTATGGACCCGGCAGAGCATGACAGCCTGATCGGTGCGACAGAGGGGCTGCCCTCTGTACTGGGAGCGCTGTCGTTCTACATGCTGACGAAGAACCCTGGCTGGGAGGATATTCAACGCCTGACCAACCCCAACTTCGGGCGGCTGACGCATCATATGTTTGACACCCACCCGGACGACCTGCGCGACCTGTGGCTCTACAGCCAGGACAGCCTGCTGCGTTATACCGATGAGATGATCGAGGCGCTGTTCTCGTTCCGCGAGGCACTGGCAGCCAAAGATCGTGACGCGCTGGAAGCCCTGCTCAACGACGCAACCAACGAGTACAGCATGTGGGTCAACCGTCGTTATAACAACAAGTGGGATGAGAAGGCTAATCCCCTCGCGGCCTCTACCGGGCAAACGATTATGTCCAGTCTGATGGGCAGCTATCTGGCAAACCGTCTGGGTGGCAAGGAAACACGCGACAACGACTAGATAGTATCAGCGCAGCTTTATCACCAGGGTACTGCGTGGGGGCAGTGCAGGCAGCGGCGTGTATGCCTCAAACCCGCCCGCCGCGTTGACCTGGGGCACGTGCACGTCGCCTGTGCCAAATATGACTTCGGCGTTCAGCTCAGAAGGCAGCGGCCCTTCGGCCAATGACAGTATGTAATCCTTCACCTCGGCGGTGTGCAGGTTGATGACCACCAGCAGTGTCTCGTCCCCGCTGTCGCGCAGGAAGCTGTACACCTGACGGGGGCTGTCCAGCAGCCACATGCCGCCGTGCTGCAAGGCCGGGTGTGCATTACGCAGATGCACCAGTTGGCGGTAATGATGGAACAGCGAGTCAGGATCAGCTACCTGTAAGGCCACATTGGCCGTCGCGTAACTGGCATCCAATGGCTGCCAGGGCGTGCCGCTGGTAAAGTCCGCAGTTTCCGGCTTGCCTGTCCACTGCATTGGTGTACGAATACGCTCATCGGGCTTCTGCCCACTCATGCCGATTTCTTCGCCATAGTAGAGAAAAGGCACGCCGGGGCTGGTCAGCAGGATGGACGCGGCCACCTTTGCAGCGCGCAGATCGCCGCGCAGTTCGGTCATGACGCGGTTCTGGTCATGGTTGGTCAGGAAAGTGGCATACTGCCCCGGCGGATAAAGTTCCAGCGCGCGCTGCTGGATAGCGACAAGGCTCTGGTTGCTGCGCCGTCGCACACTGTCGAGGATGACCGCCGCGAGGTCAAACTCAAAGGCAATATCAACGGTTTCCGGCACATATTTTGCCACTTCCAGGCTGCCGCTGTACACCTCGCCCACCGCCAGCGCGGTGGGTTTCACCTGCTTCAGATGTGCCTGAAAATCGCTCAGCCAATCGAGGGTGGCCGGGGTGGACTCCAGTTGGCCATCTTCTTCGATAATATATTTGATCGCGTCCAGTCGAAAGCCATCCACACCCATCTCATCCAGCCAAAAACGAGCGATCTCGTACATCTCCGTAGTGACAGCCGGGTTAGTAAAATTCAGGTCAGGCATCCCACCCCAGAACCAGCCGTAGTAGGCACGGTTATTCAGTTCATGCCAGCCGACTGTGCCGGGGTTTTCGTCCGCCCACACATAATAATTACCGTAATCCGACTCGGGATCACTCATCGAGAGGGCAAACCAGGGGTGACGATCTGAAGTGTGGTTAATCACCAGGTCGATAATCACGGCGATGCCGCGCGCGTGCGCTTCCTCCATAAAGACACGGAAATCCTCGTTTGTGCCATAATCCTGCTCGACACGTCGATAATTCAAGGTGTCATAACCATGATAACTGAGTGCTTCGGCTGTAGGCATCAGCCAGATACCGGTAATGCCCAGGTCGTCGCTGGTGGCGGGGTCACCATCGTTCAGATAATCCAGCTTTTCGATCAGCCCGCGCAGGTCGCCCACCCCATCGCCATCACTATCGTAGAAGCTGCGCACAAAAACCTCATAAAACACACGATCATTCCACCAGGGGTGTGCCGACTCCTGTGCGCGAACACTCAACCCAACCAGCAGAAAAATTCCCAGGACTAATATCCGTTTTTTCATGATGACAGTATCCTTATTCCTCTGGTGGTGAGGCTTAGATTATAGCTAGAAAATCGTCCTGATTACGTCCTAATCCAGCAGCGCTACACAGTGATACTGTTCGAAGGCCAGCAAACCACGCTGCAAGCGCTCTCCCACTGCCGGACTCCACGCCACCATCAGGAACAGCAGACAGCGAATGATCGAGGCGCGGTAATCATACTGGCAGTCCGCCCAATCGTAGTCCTTCACACCGAACTCTATCAGCTTTTGGTAATAACGCCGCAGCAGCGCCTGCTCCAGATGGTCACGCAGGGTGACATCCCACCAGCAAGCCATCATATAGGCCAGGTCGTCCGTGCCTGTATCCACCCGCCAGGCATCCCAATCAATGATGCGTGTGTGCCCCTCAGCACGTGGATAGAGGAAGTTCAGCGGGTGCAGGTCACGGTGTACCAGCGTGATTCCCTGGCCGTTCAGCACCCTTTCACGCCGCCGGGCAGGCCAGCCTGCCAGCACCTTTTCCAGCGCGCGACCCTGCGCAGCAGAAAGCTGTCCGGCCAGATCTGCACGCAGCCGGGGGAATTTGTCCCGTGCCAGCCGCAGCCCTTCTGCAATTCCCACGGGCGTGAGGCGCTGGCCAAAGCTTGTACCCAGTTCTGGCCGCTGCCACCAGTAGGCATGAAACAGCGCCAGACTGCTAATGATCTGCATCACATATTCGCTGGTGGAGGGTTCACCAGGGGCAAGGGGAGAATGCGTGGCGGATAAATCCTCGAACAACAAATGCGCCTGGGTGGTCTCAGGGTCATAGGCCGCGCTGTAACAGCGCACCAGAAACGGAATGCCCCCACCGCCAAGCTGCATCATGGGCACAATTTCTCGATAGAACTGGGGTTCACGCTGGCTCCACAGGGAATCCGTGTTGGGCAGTTTGAGGATCAGCCCGGCAGGGACATCAGGGCTGGCCTGCGCGTAAGTGACAGCCAGATGATAAACACGCGAGACATTAGTGGTGTGGGTGCGTATGATCTCAAAGCCTTTCACCGTCACCAAACAACCCTCCGCGCGCAGACACTCCGTAAGCCAGCCGGGTGTCACATCCTGCGCAGTGGCTGGTATCATCTGCGGCGCACCTCTGCCGCCAGCATATACAGCTCGGCGAGGTCAAACCTGCTCTGGGCTTTAAAGGACGTTACCGCCTCAGCCAGAGTAACTAGACTTACCTGCACGACCTGCTCACCATCAGCCGGGCACCACGGCGCACAGACGATTTTCACGTCACCATATCCGACAAAACGATAAAACTCCGGGAAAGGCAGATGCGGGCGATAGGGTTTCGACAGGGTAGAGTGGCAGTGCCATGCTCCCAGTGGCCTAAAAGTCAGCAGTTCTGCCCCGGCTTCTTCCAGCAGTTCACGCTGTACGGCTTCCATGTAACTTTCACCGGGTTCGAGTGTGCCGCCGGGGATATCCACTGCGCCATTTTCCAAAGCAATGATCACACACTGATCGCCTACAAACGGTACAATGTTTACATTAGCGATCAAATGCTCTGGTGGCGGCGCTGATAACTGCCAGAACTGCGCCTGCAAACCGGGAATACCCAGGTCAGTCTCGTGGTATAAATGAGAGTCATCCATCACTCACACCTCATAATGTCAGGAGTCTATAACATGGAACTGGACAGCGCCCTGGTGATCTTCGCGCCGCATGAAGTCCAGCAGGTGGCGGCACCACTCATGCAGCAGTACGCGCCCGATAATTTTGTGCGTGTCCCGCCGCACATCACCATATTGTACCCCTTCGCACCCTATACGCGACTGGCCGAAATCGTGCCCGCGCTGCGCACCCTGTGCGCGGAGTCCACCGCATTTGAGGTCACACTGCAAGGCTATGGCCAGTTCCCCGGCGTGACCTATCTCAAACCTGTTGACCTCACACCGATTCAGGCATTGTATCGCAAGGTTTTCGCGGCGTTCCCGGCCTACCCACCCTATGAAGGACAGTTCGGCACGGAAACGATCACGCCGCATATGACGGTAGGTGTCTTTGCCGAGACTACCGCGCAGGAAGCCGCGCACTATCCCCCCTACGTGCCGCTGACCTTCCACGTCACCCGCCTGCATCTGATCTACGGCCTCAGCGATGCGGCGCTGCCCTGGCTGACCTACGAGGTGCTGCCGTTAGGGGCAGGTTAAAATGACAGAGGCACAGAGTTCATAAAGCAATAATGCCGCGTCGGGTATATCCCGCCACCTGATCCGCATCCATATTCAGCACCTCACGCAGAATCTCGGCGCTGTGCTGGCCGAGGCGCGGCGGGGGCAGACACACCTGCGCCGGGGTCGCAGAAAACTGCACAGGGGGATTGATGTAGCCATCCCCCACCAGCCCACGCGCCAGGACATGCGGGTCGTTAAGCATGGTCGGCAGGTCATTGATAGGCGCGGCAGGGATACCGTGTGCCAGCAGCATAGCCACCCACTCCGCTACTTGACGCTGAAGAAAGACCGCCTGTAACAGCGCAACCAGCGCTGCGCGGTGTGCAACCCGTGTCGGGTTGGTGGCAAAGCGTGGATCGGTGGGCAGGTCAGGCCGCTCAATTAACGTAGAGAGCGCCGCGAACTGGCGGTCATTGCCTACCGCCAGCACAAAATCACCATCGGCAGCATGAAAGGTCTGATAAGGCACGATATTCGGATGCTGGTTGCCATAACGGGCGGGCGGCTGACCGGAAACCAGATAATTGCTGGCGACATTGACCAGCGCGGCGATCTGACTATCCAGCAGCGCGATATCCACATGCTGGCCTTCCCCGCTGATCTCGGCGTGACGTAGCGCCGCCAGCACAGACGATGCGGCGAACAGCCCGGTCAGCACATCGCTGATTGCCACACCCGTTTTATAAGGCTCACCTTCTGCCGGCCCGGTGATCGACATCAGTCCGCTCATGGCCTGGATTGCATAATCGTAGCCAGGCTGATGGTGATAGGGGCCGTGCTGACCAAATCCCGTAATGCTGGCGTAGACCAGCGCCGGGTTGAGGGCGTGCAGGTCAGCATAACCCAGGCCGAAGCCAGACATCTGGCCGGGCATGAAGTTCTCGACTACGATCTGACTTTGTGCGGCGAGCTGGCGGGCGATGTCCTGACCTTCCGCGCTTTTGAGGTTCAGTGCCAGGCTGCGTTTATTGCGGTTGACGCTGACGAAATAGGCACTCAGGCCGTCGGTTGTCCAGGGCGGCCCCCACTGACGGGTGTCATCGCCGCCTGCCGGGTTCTCGATCTTGATGACCTCTGCGCCCAGGTCGCCCAGCAGCATCGTACAGAAAGGCCCTGCCAGCACACGGCTGAAATCCAGCACCCGAATACCTTTTAAAGCGGTGGTGTCCAAAAGCTGATCCTGTTCTGAAATGCGCAGGGGCAGGTCTAAGACCCACCCCTGGAAACATGATACAGCGCAAGGCTGCTAACGGATCGTCGGGTCGCTGATCCACACATCGGGCGAGGTCAGCGTCGCGCCTTCGATGAGCAGATTGGCGGTGTAGCCATAGGCAAACTCATAAATCGGCAGGCCGCTGGGTGATTGACCAATGGAGGGCTTGGGCGCACCTGCCGCGTTATCGAAGATACGCAGCACTGGTTCGCAGACGGTCTGCGCTGTGTCCGAACAAATCTCCAGCGCCACCTGCGCCGTGCGCGTACTGGGGTTATCGGCCAGATAAGTCACACGGATATTGTTCCACGAAACCTGTGTCTTCTGCTCCACTTCTTCCTGGCTGGGTGGTGCTTGCGGTGTGGTCTCTGCCAGCAGCAGCGCCAGCGGGCCAGAACCAGTCGGCGTGGGGGTGGGGGCAGGGCCGTTGCACCAGCCAGCATCACAGAATGTGAGCGGTGCGACTCCTTCCAGTGTGGGCAGATTATCAAACACATCAATGGGCAGGGTTGTCCAACGCTGATCGATATAGACCGCGAAATCGTCGCCGCTGACAAACATCATGGTCGATTCACCGAAGTTGCGATACCAAGCGCGGAAACGTGTGCCGGGCGGCATAATACCCATGTACTGGGTCGCGCTCAGATCGAGATAGGTAAAGGCTGATTCGGCCAGCGCCAGACGGCGATCATTGACATCTTCCGCCACAATCTCATCAATGGGCGGGTTCTCCGCCAGGAAATTCGCCGTTTGCTCGATAGTTTCGCAGAAATTGTCCTGCGGCGTATCTTCAATACTGAAATCATAACGCTGCACCAGAATGGCAAGACTCTGCACGAGAGGGTCGCATCGTTCCAGTGGGTTTACACCCTGCCAACCACGCGGGCGAATGCTATCTCCCAGAGACTCATCCGCCAGCAGTTCCAGGTCATGCCGCAGATTACGATACGATACGGCAGGCGAATTTGTCACCACACCAATCCAGCCATCAGGGCGCACATTATTACCGAGCAGTTCGTTTGCCAATGTCTCCAGATCAAGGAAATTGTCGCCAATCAACGTGGCCGAGTTGCGCTCTTTGTTGCCGATCCACGCCGCTGGACGAATGTTGAGTCCCAGGTTTTCATCGGCCAGCCGTTCCAGGTCGCCACGCACGGCGAGAATCTGGTCAGGCAGGTTTTCCTCATCCGTCAGCGCATTGGCGACAAGGCTGTCTTCCGCCTCTGCCGCGACCGCCTGGCAGTAGCTCAATGCTGATTCCGGGGTGCGAGTCTGAACATTGAAGAAGGTGTTCAACAGCGCAAGTACATTCTGTAAGGTGCGGCCACATCGCAGAATAGGAGCCGCCCCACGCCATTCTGGCGGGCGGTTGCTGCCGCCAAAGCTCTGCGTGGCGGAAAGCTCCAGGTCATGACGGACGTTACGCGCCACCAGTTCCACGCGCTGGCTGGTCACGCCCAGCCAGTCTGCCGGACGGGCACCCTCGCCATACAGCACATTTGCCAGCAGTTCATTGTCGAACCACAGGTCAGCGATGGCGGTGGCCGAGGCCAGATTGCTGTTAAATGTCCAGCCCGGTGGGCGCTGCTCCGGGCCGATAACCTCATTTGCCAGCAGTTCGAGGTCGGCACGAATATCGAACACAAAATCGCCAAAACTACCGCTCTGGCTGGACGGCGCGGCCCAGGCGGAGCTGCCCGCCAGTGCAACGCACAAAACACACAATAAAAACAGGAGATTACGCCATCGCATTGTTTATGTCCCTGAATGATCGCCTATTGTGTCTATTATAGCCGCTGACCAGACATGCGAAAGTAGCCTGCTGGTAGGGTATGCTTTCAGGCCAGTAAATGCTTAAGGTACGCCTGCGGGTTGTTCAGGAAGTCGCGTGTCACCGTCACGTGTTCCAGGTCGTCATAGGCCACCTGCCGGATAAACCCGTCGTCGAAGCTGTAAATGGTCGCGCCGGGATAGGCCAGCAGAATGGGGGAATGGGTGGCGATGATGAACTGTGCGCCCTGCTCGATCATCATTTTGAGCATGGTCAGCAGCGAAAGCTGGCGCAGGGGTGAAAGCGGCGCTTCCGGCTCATCCATCAGATACAGGCCATCCGGCACAAAACGCGCCCGAAACAGCTTGAAGTAACTCTCACCATGCGATTGTTCATCCAGCCCATCAGCGTACAACTGCTTGAGCGCACCGAGTTCGCGCACATGGGGCATCCGTGCCAGCCCACGCGCGAAGGCACTGCGCCCGGCATATTCCTCGTCAATTTCGTCCAGGTTGCTGTCGGTCTCGGCCCTGATTTGCGCGATGCGTCTGGCAAAGCCGAAAAAATCCTCCGAGCGCATGAAGAAACCGCGCCGGGTGCGCTTCGTCCATACCCATTTCAGGTGATCGCTCAGCTTACGGATTTCGGCCAATGTCGGGTCATATTCCACTCCCTCGCTGCCAATGGTCGGCAAGCGCGCGGCACAGGCGATGGCTTCCATCACGGTAGACTTGCCAGAACCGTTCTCGCCGACGAAGAACGTCACATCCGCTGTAAATTCCAGCATGTCGAGATTCTGAATTACGGGCACATTAAAGGGGAATACTTCAGGTAAAGCGCTGCTTTTGGAGATGGATACGGAACGCAGGTGAATCATACGCTTGCCCTTTGCTGCCATGATGAACCTCTATCTTAACGCAGATTTCCCCTTCAAAGCCGATATCAGTCAACCGTGCAACTCATCTGCTTGACACCTTTACCTTAAATTGATACATTTGTTCTGTATTGTATAGTATTGACCATGCAACCCTATTGCCCATACTACAGGAGTTCCAGGAGTGCAGAAAGTCATTATTGATATCAGTATGTCCCTCGATGGTTTTGTTACCGGGCCTAATGATGGCCCCGGAAACGGCCTGGGCGATGGCGGGCGGGTGCTGCATGAATGGGCATTCAACCCAACCAATGAGGAGCGCATCGCATTGTTTGAAGAGCCAGTACAGACGCTGGGGGCGTGTGTGCTGGGAAGGCGCACCTTTGATATTGCCGAGGGCGCGTGGGGGGATCATACGCCTTTCGGCGCTGCGCCCGTGTTTGTGCTGACACATCGCCTCCATGAAACACTAGCCAGAGGCGCGACGACGTTTATATTCGTCACCGATGGGCTGGAAAGCGCACTGCAACAGGCGCTGGCAGCGGCGGAGGGCAAGAATGTCAGCCTCATGGGTGCGAGTGTCAGCCAGCAGTACCTCAAAGCCGGGCTGGTGGACGAAATGGAGATTCACGTCGCTAATGTGCTGCTTGGCGCGGGCAGGCCGCTGTTTGCCGACATTGGCGATACGCCAATCGAGCTTGAAAGAATGCGGGTGATCGCGTCACCAACCGCGACCCATATCCGCTACCGTATCGTAAAATAAAGCCAGTTTACCCGATCTGCGTTACAATCAACGCATGGAAAACGACTCTGACAGTATCCACTATCTATCCCCTGCTGACCTGTACGATATTGCTAAAGAGGCAATGGGGCGTGAGCCGTTAGTACGCGACAGGCATCTGCTGCGGGCGGCAGCCGCGCGTCCCATGCTGGCCGCCTTCGGCCAGGAGGCCTACCCTACGCTGCTGGAAAAAGCCGCCGCCCTGCTGCACTCGCTGGCCGCGCATCATCTGTTCTATGATGGCAATAAACGCACCGCTACCCAGGCGACGATTCGCTTTTTAGAGGCCAATCACCTGCGCCCCACCTGGACAGAGGTTGAAGGTTATCATTTCGTGCTGGAAGTGGCACAGAACCAGCACGATGTCGAAGCAGTGGCCGCTTGGCTGGCTGCTCATACCAAGCCCGCCGGAGAGCAGGCATGATCCGCTTTCTCACGGTCGATGAGCTGATTTACATCAACGAAGCGCTGCCGGGGAATGACCAGATTCACAAAATCCTGAAGGGCAAACAAAAGGTACGCGATATAGGGCTGCTGGAAGCTGCCGCCGCCCGACCGCAGCAGTCGGTATTTGGCGAGGATGCTTACCCCACGCTGACCGAAAAGGCCGCCGCCCTGCTGCACTCGCTGGCGCGGAACCACCCCTTCGCGGATGGTAATAAGCGCACGGCGACCATCGCTGCCCTGTTCCTGCTGGCGGTGAACGGCCAACAGGTGATCTGGGCTCCTGAAGAAGCGCTGGAGCAGATCGTGGCGCTGGCGGAGGGACAGCTTGGCGCGTCCGAGTTCGCCGCCTGGCTGCACACTGCACCGGCTGAACCTTACCCAGAGCCAGATGCCGAGGCCGACGCACAGGCCATTACCACACTGATCCAAACTCACCGCTGGCTGCTGGATGAACTGGCGAAGCGCTAAAGACCCTGCTGCAGGGGCAGATTGGCAACCTGCCCCTTACAAAGGCGAACCTGTCTTAACGCTGAAACATCAGCAGCGGGTCGAGCAGGTTATCCTCGCTCAAACGCCCCCAACCGGGATAATTGGGACTGGTGGAAAAGCGCAGTTCCAGGTGTAAATGCGGCCCGGATGAGTTGCCTGTATCGCCACATGCGCCGATGACCTGCCCAGCCGTCACTGCCTGCCCTGGCCGCACATCCATACGGCTGAGGTGGGCATACATGGCATAAATGTGGGCATTGTGTTTACCCATATTTGCCAATGCCTGCCGTGTTGTGGGTGGCAGTTGATTGTGCAGGTAGCGCACCACCACATAATGGCCATAACCGAAATTCCAGGCCGAGTCGCCAAAGACCGCACTGTTCGCCAGCCCCAGTCCTTGTGACAGAGTGCTGGGTTTGGCGGGGTCATTACACTTCAGACATTCCACCACCGCCACACACAGCCCGCCCACTGGCCCAGCCAGCATAGGTTCACCGGTGGACGCGCCATAATCGACACCATTGTGCAGTGGCAGCCGTCCCTGAAAACCGCGCACAAAGCGACAGCGGGTCATCGGAACCGGGTATAGCGCAGTGCCGGTGTAATCCGGGAAGGTGCCGACATCACTGCCGCGTGCAGGGGCAGCGCTGCCAATCGTCAGCAGATCCTCACGCACCCAACCTGTTCTGTCCCGGTATTGAAGCCGCACCCAGCGGAACTGCTGGCCGGGGACAGCCTGAACTTCCAGCACGGTCACCGTATCATTGGCCGGGATAATGAGAATTTCAGTGCCGCTGACAGGCTGTTCGCGCATCCTTGCCCCGGCGGGTGAGCTGATAAAACCGGTACGCGGTTGTGCAGGCGCGTCTGGATCGGGCGCGGCAGGTGGCGGCGTGACAGGTACAGGCGCTGGCGCAGCAGGCACAGTGGGCTGTACTAGCGGAGTATCGGGACGATGGCCGACAGGTATGGCCGGAGTCGCAGGTGTGGTAGGCTGCGTGACAGGCGGCACGTCAGGGCGCTGACCAACAGCTATCGCTGGGGGCGCAGGCGCAGCCGCAGCGATCACACGCATCAGGCGGTAGGCATAACAAGGCTCATCCAGCATCCCATAACCGAAGCGGGTACAGTCCCCCTGGATAGTCAGCACATGAGCGCGCAGCCAGCCCGTCTGACCATTGGAAAATTGCAGTTTAAACCACTGGTAGACCTGGCCATTGGGCATCTTCGCGCCCTGGTTGTCTGGCTGCACATCCAGAATGACCAGGCTGCCTTCGCCCTTGCGCGCCTTAAACAGGGTTACATCTGGTACGGTGCCCGGTTCTGGCCGGACATTAAATTCAATAATCTGAGATTCATAATCAAGCCCGGCGATATGGGCAATAGCGGGTGAAGTCATCATAGGTGTTATAACCTCCTTAAAACTCGTTTAATTCTATTTTACTGAGTTTCTGAGCAGACAGGGCTGGCCGGAGGAAAAGCGGTGGCTGTGCCACTTTGGAACAATGCGGGAAAGCGTCAGCTCTGTGGCCAGGGTATTGGCAGGGGCGGTGGCTGAAATCTCAACCACCGCCTGGAACACACGCCTAAGCGCTTTTACATCTCGACTTCTGTAAATGACTCCGGTGCCGTCACATTGATAGTGGGGTTATAGTCGTTGATGTCAATCGCCACGACCATCCCCAGGGTCATTGGTGCATCTTCGCCCGTGAACGAGGGAATGGTGATATCTACGTTCAATACACCACGCTGCACCAGATTATCGCTGGTGCTGATGTACTGATCCAGGCTGATATTAATGCCCTGTGTCAGGGAGACCAGCATGGGCTGCATCATCTGCATCT